>CAYPIJ010000023.1:7303-9650 GCA_964410755.1 uncultured Oscillospiraceae bacterium
GCTTGAAAAAGAACTTGAATATCTTTTTACCGTAAAAGATATGGCTGAAATTTGCGGTGATGAAAAATCTTTGGCAGAAATAAAAGAAGAGCTTGTTTTCGGTGGATATGTTTCGGAAAAAAACACAAATTCAAAAAAGAAAAAAGTTGTAATTTCTAAACCGCTTGAATTTGTTTCAAGTGATGGATTTTTGATTATGTGTGGAAGAAACAACAGACAAAACGAGGAATTAACTTTGAAAATTGCTTCAAAAAACGATTTGTGGTTGCACGTTCGAAACGTTGCCGGCAGTCATACGGTTATACGTTCGGCAGGGGAGCAAATACCTGATAAAACTTTGGAGGAAGCTGCGATAATAGCGGCATATTATTCCAAAAAATCAAAGGATACGAAGGTCGATGTGGATTATACTCAAGTTCGTTATGTGAAAAAACCGTCAGGGGCAAAGCCCGGTATGGTTATTTACGATAATTTTAAGGGTATAACAGTTGAGCCTTCAAAAAGTGTTATTGAAAATTTGAAAAAATAATTAAGAATCAAGGTGAATGAAAATGGCTTTGGCTAAAGTCACAAGCGTTGGAATTAACGGAATAGATGCTTACACGGTAACCGTTGAAGCCGATGTTACTGGTGGAATGCCTTCTTTTGACGTGGTTGGTCTTGTTGACACGTCCATAAGAGAATCAAAAGAAAGAGTGAAAAGCGGAATAAAAAATTCAGGTTATGTTATGCGTTCTCATAAGATAACTTTAAATCTTGCACCTGCATCGGTAAAAAAAGAGGGAACACATTTTGATTTGCCGTTAGCAGTGGCAATTTTAAGTGCTTTGGGATATACTTCTTCTGAAAATACCGCAAAATTTGTAATTTTGGGCGAGCTTTCCCTTTACGGAGATGTGAGGGGCGTGCGTGGCGTTTTGCCTATGGCCGATAAAATCAAAAAAATGGGATGTGAAAATGTTATTGTTCCTTACGAAAACAGAAACGAGGCTTGCCTTGTATCGGGAATTAACGTTTATCCCGTAAAAACATTGAAAGAAGCAGTTGAACTTATTGACGATGCTGATAGTATTGAGCCGTATACCAACAATAAAAATTATTTTGAGGATAATGATAAATTTATTCTTGATTTTGCCGATGTACAAGGACAGGAAAACGCAAAAAGAGCTTTGGAAATTGCTTGTGCCGGCGGTCATAGCTGTCTTATGGTTGGGAGTCCCGGTAGCGGAAAAACAATGCTGGCAAAACGTGTTCCCTATATTTTGCCGTCACTTACTCATAAAGAAGCAATTGACGTTACGAAGCTTTATTCTGTTTCGGGACTTATTTCAGACGAGGTTCCACTTGTAACAAAAAGACCATTCAGAACAATTCACCATACCGCTTCTTCAGTAAGCTTGGTTGGTGGTGGAGCAAAGGCTATGCCCGGTGAAGTATCTCTTGCGCATAACGGAGTGCTTTTTATGGACGAGCTTCCCGAATTTAAAAGGCAAACTCTTGAAGTTTTACGTCAACCCTTGGAAGATAAAAAGATCACCGTTACAAGAGTTTCAAGAAGTGCGACATATCCTTGTAATTTTATGATAATTGCTGCTATGAATCCTTGTCCTTGCGGTTATATGGGTTCGGAAACAAAAGAGTGCAAATGTTCTTTTGAAGAAATAAGACGTTATCAAAAGAAAATTTCCGGTCCGCTTATGGACAGAATAGATTTGCAAATTGAAGTTCCTGCGGTAAAATACAGCGATTTGCTTTCAAAAGAGCATAAAGAGGGTTCAAAAGAAATAAAAGAGCGTGTTATGAATGCAAGAAAATTGCAATATGAACGTTATCAAATAGAAAATATAACAACAAATTCACAGCTTACCACACCTTTGATTGAAAAGTATATAAAAATTTCTTTGAGCGGTCAGAAAATTTTGGAGCAGGCTTTCAATAAGCTTTCTCTTTCTGCCAGAGGATATACAAAAATAATTAAGGTTGCAAGAACAATTGCGGATTTGGAAAATTGTGAAGAAATTGAACCAAGACATATTGCGGAAGCTATCGGCTATCGTGATATAAGTGAAAAGTATTTCGATTAAGGAGTGTTTTATGGAATATATTATTATAGGAATTGGAATTGTGATTATTATCCTTTTGTTGTTCCTTATCTTTAATTTAAAAGGAAAAAACGATTTTTCACAACTTAGAAACGAAGTAAGCTCGAACATAAAAAATATGTCTGATATGATAAACAATTCCCAAAATCAAGCAATGAATTTGCAAGATGTTCGTTTAAAAGAGCTTAACGAAAAATTTGTTAATTTCACAAACGAAACAAATGAAAAGTTAAAATCTTTTGAAG
>CAYPIJ010000023.1:9660-17176 GCA_964410755.1 uncultured Oscillospiraceae bacterium
AATAACTGAAAAAAAACTTGAAAATATAAGAGAAACCGTTGAAGTAAGACTTACAAAAATGCAAAACGACAATAACGAAAAGCTTGAAAAAATGCGAGAAGTTGTTGACGAAAAATTGCAAAAAACTCTTGAAGACAGAATCAGTAAATCCTTTAAACTTGTTTCGGAAAGATTGGAAGAAGTTTACAAAGGCTTGGGAGAAATGAAAAATCTTGCTTCAGGTGTAGGGGACTTGAAGAAAGTTCTTTCAAATGTTAAAACAAGAGGTATTTTAGGTGAAATTCAGCTTGGAGCCATATTGGAGCAAATTTTGTCGCCCGAACAATATGAAACAAATTTTCCCGTAAAAAAGGGAAGCAGAGATGTTGTTGAATATGCCGTAAAATTGCCGGGTAATAATGACGAAACGGTATATTTGCCAATTGATGCAAAGTTTCCTGTTGATGCATACAATAATCTTAATGATGCTTATGAAAACGGTGACAATGCAGAAATCGAAAGTGCAAAAAAAGTACTTATTTCAAGAATAAAATCCTTTGCGAAAGATATTCACGATAAATACATATATCCACCTCAAACAACAGATTTTGCAATTATGTTTTTGCCTGTTGAGGGGTTATATGCCGAGGTTGTGAGAAATGGATTGGTAGAAATTTTGCAAAGAGACTATAAAGTTAATATTGCAGGTCCCACAACGATTGTTGCATTTTTGCAAAGTTTGCAAATGGGCTTTAAAACATTGGCAATACAAAAACGTTCAGGTGAAGTTTTTGATATTTTGGGAGCTGTTAAAACAGAATTTTCAAAATTTGCTTCCGTTATTAAGCTTGCACAGCAACGCTTGGATCAGGCAAACGGAGAGCTTGAAAAGCTTGTTGGTGTGAGAACAAGGGCAATACAGAAAAAATTGGATTCCATAACTTCGTTAAGTGAGGAAGACACGCAAAAAATACTTGAAACAAAAAACGATTTCATTGAAGATTAGAAAAGAGGATTATAAAATGGAAAAATTCAATGTAAAAGACAATTATTCAATGCTTGTGGATTTCTATGAATTTACGATGTCAAACGGATATTTTGAAAACGGTATGAAAGATAAAGAAGTTGTTTTCGATATGTTCTTTCGTAGAGTCCCCGAAGACGGTGGCTTTGCCATAATGGCAGGTTTGGAGCAGGTAATTGAATATATTGAAGAACTTAAATTTACACAGGAAGATATTGATTATTTAAGAACGAAAAAAATATTTTCCGAAGAATTTTTGGAATATTTAAGCAATTTCAAATTTTCATCTTCAGTTTGGGCTGTTCCCGAAGGTACACCGATTTTCCCAATGGAGCCTATTATCATTGTAAAAGGTCCGATAATCGAAGCACAGCTTATGGAAACTATGATTTTGTTGACTATAAATCACCAGAGCCTTATTGCCACAAAAGCTAACAGAATTGTAAGAGCGGCAGAGGGCAGACCTGTTATGGAATTCGGTTCAAGACGAGCTCAAGGCTCGGATGGTGCCGTTTTGGGTGCAAGAGCAACATATATCGGTGGTTGCGTTGGTACAGCATGCGTTCTTACCGACGAAAAATACGGTATTCCGGCATTGGGTACAATGGCTCACAGCTGGGTACAGCTTTTTGACAGCGAATATGAAGCTTTTTATAAATATGCTTCGCTTTACCCACAAGATTGTACTCTTCTTATCGATACTTACAATGTTTTGAAGTCGGGAATAAAAAATGCAATTAAAGTATTTGATGAGGTTGTTGTTCCAAAAGGCTACAGGCCTAAAGGGGTAAGAATTGACAGCGGTGATATAACATATCTTTCAAAAAAAGTAAGGAAAATACTTGACGATGCCGGATATGAGGACGTTGGAATTGTTGCGTCAAACTCTTTGGACGAATATATAATAAGAGATATGCTTGTTCAGGGGGCAAAGGTAAACAGCTTTGGTGTCGGTGAAAGAATGATTACTTCAAAATCCGAACCTGTTTTCGGTGGTGTGTATAAGCTTGTAAGTGTATATGACGAAGACGGAAAAGAAATTCCCAAAATTAAATTAAGCGAAAATGTAAGTAAAATTACAATACCTTGCTTTAAAGATTTGTACAGACTTTATTCAAAAGAAACAGGTAAAGCAATTGCCGACGTTGTAACAACAAAAGGGGAACGTATTAACGAAAACGAGCCTTATGAAATTTTTCACCCACAGTTTACATGGAAAAGAAAAACAGTTACTGACTTTGAAGCAAAAAGATTGCTTGTTAAGATTTACGATAACGGTAAGCTTGTTTATAAATGTCCCGATGTAAAGGAAATAAGAAAATATTGTCAAGAACAGGTTGAAACATTGTGGGAAGAAGTGAAAAGATTTGAAAATCCACACACATATTATGTAGACCTTTCAAAGAAACTTTGGAAAATAAGGGATAAAATGCTTAAAAAATATAATAATATAGACTAAATTTTGTCGAAAAAAGCAATAGAAAAATATGTCACTTTGTGATATAATTATATGATGACTAAAAAAACTTAATTATATAGTGAATTATATGGAGGATAAAAATGGTTAGAGAAGATTTAAGAAACATTGCAATTATTGCTCACGTTGATCATGGTAAAACCACTCTTGTGGATCAGCTTTTGAAACAAGGTGGAGTATATCGTGAAAATCAAGAGGTTGAAGATAGAGTAATGGATAATAATGCTCTTGAAAGAGAAAGAGGTATTACCATTCTTGCAAAAAATGCCGCTGCTCATTATAAGGACGTTAAAATTAATATTATCGATACACCGGGACATGCCGATTTTTCCGGTGAGGTTGAACGTATACTTAAAATGGTAAACGGTGTTATTCTTCTTGTAGATGCTGCGGAAGGTCCTATGCCTCAAACAAGATTTGTTTTGCAAAAAGCACTTGAACTCGGTCACAGAATAATCGTTGTTATCAATAAAATTGACAGACCCGATGCAAGACTTAACGAAGTAGGCGATGAAATTCTTGAACTTCTTTTGGAACTTGATGCCAATGACGAACAGCTTGACAGTCCTATTCTTTATTGTTCCGGTCGTGATGGTACAGCATCTTATTCTCCAAATGTAAAAGGCGAAAATCTTGATGTACTTTTTGAAAAAATTGTTAGCTATATTCCTGCTCCCGAAGGTGACGAAAATGGAGATTTGCAGATCCTTGTATCTTCAATCGACTACAACGAATATGTTGGAAGAATTGCAATCGGAAGAATTGAAAGAGGTGTTGTAAAAGCAAACCAGGAGGTTACTGTTTGCGATTATCACAACGAAAGAGCTCCGAGACGTGGAAAAATAGTAAATCTTTATCAGATTGAGGGACTTGGAAAAGAACAGGTTACGGAAGCTAAAGTCGGAGATATTGTTACTTTTTCGGGTATAACCGACATAACAATCGGTGAAACCGTTGCTTGTGTTTCCAATCCAGAACCCTTGGAATTTGTAAAAATAGGTGAACCTACAGTTGAAATGACTTTCAGCGTTAATAACAGTCCTTTTGCAGGTAAAGAAGGTAAATTCGTTACTTCAAGACAGATTGGCAACAGACTTGAAAAAGAACTTTTGAAAGACGTTTCTTTAAGAGTTACTCCCGGTGAAACAACAGACAGCTTTAAAGTTGCGGGAAGAGGCGAAATGCACTTGTCTATCTTGATTGAAACAATGCGTCGTGAAGGCTTTGAATTTTCCGTAAGTACACCTAAAGTTCTTTTAAAAGAAATCGACGGTCAAACTTGCGAACCAATTGAAAAGCTTCTTGTAGATGTACCGGAAGAATCCGTTGGTGCTGTTATGGAAAAAATGGGCTTGAGAAAAGCAGAGCTTACTCAAATGGCACCTGTCGGAAGCAGAATGAGAATGGAATTTCTTATTCCTTCAAGAGGTTTGTTTGGCTATAAGAGTGAATTTTTAACAGATACAAAAGGTGAGGGAATACTCAATTCGGTATTCTATGAATATCAGCCGTATAAAGGCGATATTCAAAAACGTTTCACAGGTTCACTTGTTGCTTTTGAAACCGGAACGGCAGTTGTTTACGGACTTTTCAACGCCCAGGAAAGAGGTACACTCTTTATACCGGCAGGCGTTGATGTATACGAAGGTATGGTTGTCGGATTTTCACCGAAACAGGAAGATATAAATGTAAACGTATGTAAAACAAAACATCTTACAAACACTCGTGCATCAGGTAGTGATGATGCTTTGAAGCTCACACCTTATAAAAAATTAAGCTTGGAAGAAGCTTTGGAATTTTTAAATGATGACGAGCTTTTGGAAGTTACACCTCAAAGTTTGAGAATAAGAAAAAGAATTCTCAATAATTCTTTGAGAGCAAAATCAAGAGCAAAACAGTAAAATTGAAAGGTGTTTTATAGTATGATAAGAGTAGGTATATTGGGCGTAACGGGGTATGCCGGAATTGAACTTTTAAGAATTTTGAAAAATCACCCCGAAGTAGAAGTTACAACACTTGTTTCGGGAAGTAATGTGGGACAAAAAATTTCGGATATATACCCTAATTTCAGAAATATTTGTGATATTGAACTTGAAGAGTTGAACCCTGAGGTTATAGCCGAAAAATGTGACGTTGTTTTCACGTCACTTCCTCACGGACAATCCGACGAAATAATAGCAACACTTTACGAAACAGGTGTTAAAATTATTGATTTAAGCGGTGATTACAGATATGACGATGTTGAGGTTTATGAAAAATGGTATAAAACCGAGCATCATAACAAAGAGCTGCTTAAAAAATCCGTTTACGGAATGTGCGAGCTTTATAAAGATAAAATTAAAGATGCAAAGCTTATAGGCAATCCCGGTTGCTATACAACAGCTTCAATTTTGGGAGCTGTTCCGCTTATAAAAAGTGGTTTTGTTTCGATTGAAAATATTATTATCGATGCAAAATCGGGTGTCAGTGGTGCCGGAAAAGGACTTCACAGAGATTATCATTTTTGTGAATGTACAGAAAACACAAAGGCTTATAAAATTGCAACCCATCGCCATACTTCGGAAATTGAACAGGAATATTCAAAGTTTGCGGGTCAGCCTGTAATGATAAGCTTTACACCTCATCTTATTCCTCAAAAAAGAGGTATTTATGCAACAATATATATGAATCTTACAGACGATTACACAGACGAACAGCTTTTGGAAGCTTACAGAGTTTTTTATAAAGATTGTCCTTTTGTAAGAATTTATAAGGAAGGCGAGTTTCCCGAATCCAATCATGTAAATGGTTCTAATTACATAGATATAGGTCTCAAAGTTGATAAAAGACTTAAAAGAGTTGTTGTTGTAAGCGCCATAGATAACCTTATAAAAGGTGCCGCAGGACAAGCTATTCAAAATATGAATATTATGTTTGGACTTGACGAAACAACAGGCTTAACAAATGTTGCGTTTTATCTTTAATTAAAAGGAGTTATAAAAAATGGAAGAACTTATCAAAAAAGCCGGTATACTTATTGAAGCATTACCGTATATGCAAAAATTCAGCGGAAAAACCGTTGTAATTAAATATGGTGGAAACGCTATGATAAACGACGAACTTAAAAACTCCGTTATGGAAGATATAACACTTTTGAAATATATCGGTATGCATCCGATTGTTGTTCATGGTGGCGGCCCCGATATTTCGTCTGCTTTGAAAAAATCCAATATTCAATCTAAGTTTGTAAACGGTCTCAGAGTTACGGACGAAGAAACAATGAGCATTGCACAGATGGTTTTGGTGGGAAAAACAAACAAAGAGGTTGTTTCATTGCTTAATGTAAACGGTGGTAATGCTGTAGGTTTGTGCGGTATCGATTCCAATCTTTTTATGTGTGAAAAACAAACCACAAATGTTGACGGAAAAGAGACCGATATCGGTTACGTTGGAAAAATAAAGGCGGTAAATCCCGATATTATTAAAAATCTTTGCGAAAATGGATATATTCCCGTTGTTGCGCCAATCGGTGTTGATGAAAACGGTCAAAGCTATAATATAAATGCCGATACTGCCGCATCTACATTGGCAACAGCCATTAAAGCAGAAAAGTTGATGCTTCTTACAGATATTGAGGGAATTAAGTATAACATTGACGACGAAGAAATTATTTATGTTATGGATAGAGCAAAAACCCTTAAACTTATTGACGAAAAGATTATTTCGGGCGGTATGATACCGAAAGTTTTGGGTTGTATTGAAGCTATTGATAACGGTGTTTCAAACGTGCATATTATAGACGGTCGTGTTCCGCATTGCTTACTTTTGGAAATCTTTACAAACAAAGGTATCGGAACAATGATAACAAAATAAATTTTGGGAGAAATATTATGGGAAAGTTAATTGTAATTGAGGGAACTGACGGAAGCGGAAAGCAAACCCATTCCGATCTTTTGTATAATTATTTTAAAAATGAAGAAAATAAGAAAGTAATGAAATTGACTTTCCCCGATTATAACAGCGAAACAAGTACACTTGTTAAGATGTATCTTGCAGGAAAGTTCGGTGATACCGCAGACAGTGTAGACCCTAAAATTGCTTCTGTTTTTTATGCATCGGACAGATATGCGTCATATAAAACAAAATGGGAAGCTTTTTCAAAAGAGGAAGATACTGTTATAATTTTTGACAGGTATGTAACATCGAATATGGTGCATCAAGCGGCGAAAATCAGTGATATTTTCGAGAAAGACAGCTATCTTGATTGGATTTACGACTTTGAGTATAATATAATGAAATTACCGAAGCCGGACAAGGTTATATTTTTAAATATGCGTTTCGATTTGGCACAAAAGCTTATGCAAGACAGAGCAAATAAAATAACAAACGAAAATGTTAAAGATATTCACGAACGTGATGTGGAATATATGAAAAAATGCTATGAAAACGCTTGCTATGTTTCAAATAAATACAATTGGAACGAGATAAAATGTTTTAACGGTGATGTTGTTCGTTCAATTGAGGATATACAAAACGAAATAAGGAAGATTGTATGCAATTAAAAAAACTTGATATTTTTGATAAAGACTTATTTTTAAAATTTCAGCCGAAGATAGGAATCCATACTCAATATATGTCTTTTGCAAATTTGTTTTTGTGGAAAGACAGCGAAAATATTGAGTATTTTTCTTATAACGGCTTTCCTGTTGTAACAGGTTTAATTGACGATAAAAAACGTTATTTTATGGTTTTTGAGGATTTTAATTTGGATAATTCTTTTTTTGAATTTTTAGAAAATGAATTTGAAGATGCTGATCGTGTTGTGGGTTTAACTAAAAAACAAATTGAAAACTTTGAAAAAGAAAATTTTAAGAATTTTGAAATTTTTCACGACAGAAATATGGATAATTATATTTATTTGTCGGAAAAGCTTGCAACATTAATCGGAAAAAAACTTCATTCAAAAAGAAATCACGTTAATAATTTTAAAAAACTTTACAATTATGAGTTTTTTGAATTAAAGGACGAAAATATAAATGAAGTTGAAAGCTTTTTGG
>CAYPIJ010000024.1:0-16433 GCA_964410755.1 uncultured Oscillospiraceae bacterium
CAGTTTGGTAGAGTGCTTGGTTTGGGACCAAGATGCCGCAGGTTCAAGTCCTGTCACCTCGACCAAAATCGGCAAGCTAGCTTGCCTAAGAGAAGAGATAGCAGATAATAGATGTTGCGTGTTTACATCGCTTTTGTACTATTATTTGCTATCTCTTATTTTATTATATGTTATCTAAGCTTTATTGTAGGATTTTCTTGAACGCAAGAAAGTTCTTACATGTTTTGGTTGTCATTTCGACCGAGTGCAACGAGCGGAGAAATCCCACGTGTTTAACCAATATGTTCGCACAATCAAAAAATATCTTTTTGTTTCAATCGGGCGGATACTATCAGCCTCTACGATAGCGAAAAGCGATTATACGGAGGGGATTTCTCCGCTCGGACAGTGTCCTCTGTCGAAATGACAAAAGCGGGCGGACAGTATCCGCCCATACGAATTGAAATGACAACGAATAAAAAGAATTGCAAAAATCTTACTTCTTACAATTCTTTTCATAACTTTATTTAAATTAAAAGTTTGTTAGCAATTTACCTGAATTTCGGTTATGGGTAAAGCAAAAAACAAGTGTTAACCGCATTTATTTGCTTTTATTTATACTAAAATTCCGTTTTGTCAATAATTTTTTCAATTACTGCTGTTTTTTTTTGAGGTCGTTCAAAATTTGGGGATAAAGTTGGCAACTCATACCACCGTCAACAGCAAATTCCGTTCCCGTTACATTTTTCGACTGGTCACTTCCCAAAAACCAAACCGCATTTGCAATATCGGTAAAATCGGAAATATCTCCGATTGGTGTCAGCGAGCCGTCAACAATTCTTTTGTCTCCCATATCAACCCAACGCTGAGTTTTAATTGTGCCGGGAAGAACAACATTTGAACGTATGCCGTATTTTCCCAAATCCACTGCCAACGCTCTTGACATAGCATTAATACCGCCTTTTGAGGAGCTGTAGGCTATTCTGTTGGGAATTGCTTTGTATGCTGTGTTGGAGCTTACAAAAACAATTGCACCTGTGTGTTTTTCTTTCATTCTGAGAGCTGCCTGTCGCACAATCATAAAGTTCCAAACAAGATTTGTTTCAAAAACTCTGCCAAATTCCTCAATTGAGCATTCAAACATATCCATTCCTTTTGCAGGGTCTGTTCCAAAGCCCATATCCGCAGAATTAAGACAAAGTGTTTCCACGAATAAGCCTTTTTTGTCGATGTCGGAAAAAATGTCTTTAACTCTTTGCTCATTTCTGATGTCAAGCTCATATCCGTAAGCTTCAACGCTGTATTTTTCAGAAATTTCCTCTGCCGCTTTTTCGGCTTTTTCCTTGTTTCTGCTTGTAATAACTACGTTGTAACCCTCTTTTGCAAATCTTTCGGCAATAGCGTAACCGCTACCGATTGTACCGCCTGTCACAAACATGGCTCTTTTTACATTTTCCATATTTTCACACCTCTTTTACTTTACAAGGTCGTAAACTCTTACGAAATCAACGATAAAAGCATCGTCTTTAAATTCGCCGTCTATAACAGCGGGCTTTGAAGAACGATAGCCCTGAACTTCTGTTGTTAAAAGGATAAATTGAGGTACGTGGGAAACATTTTCGTCGCAATGGGAAACAAGTTTTCCGTCACAATAAAAATCGTATCCATCAGGTTGCCAATTCATTCCGAAATAATGCCAGCCGTCCTCTGTTTCATCAAGGTCGTAATTTACTCTTCCTTTCTCACGGAATTGTACTCCGTAACCTCCCATAATGTTACCTGTGGTTGCTTTTCCCGATTCAAAGCATTCCATAATGTCGGATTCAATTCCGCACCATTCAGGCTCAAAACGTGCGCCTATTGTAGGTGACTGTGTCCAAAATGCACTCCACATAATGTTAGGCTCTTTTTGGAATTTGCAACGGCATTCATAATAGCCGTAACGGTGAACAAATTTTGGTTCTTCCAAAACGCCCAAAGGCCATATTTCGTCTTGACCCCAGGGGTTATCACTTCCACCTTTTGGAATGTCAAAGGAATTTGAACCTGTTTGAAGCTGTGGAGAAACGTAACAGCCGTTTCTTTCTGTTCTATGAAGCTCAATGTGGCTTTTTCCGTCAAGAACTATCCCTTGGTCTGTGTAAGCGTCAAAGGGCTTTCCCCAAAAATTAAGTCTGAAGCCCCATTTTGAGGTGTCAAGTTCTGTTCCGTCAAACTCGTCACTCCAAACAAGATTCCAATTTCCTTCCGGTAAATAACTTGGTTCGTGATTTTTTACTTCGTATTTTTGCATTTTCTTATTCTCCTTTTTCTTTTTTTATTTGATTTTTAAAAATAAAATTCGGTTTTTTGCGGTCTTATGTCCGTAAGTTCACCGTTGTAGTGTCTTAATGTGTGTGGCTTATAAGGGTGCTTCAAGCATTCTTCCTCGTTTATTTCTATTCCCAGTCCCGGTTTATCCGGTATTTTTATATAGCCGTCTTCATATTCCAATTTTTCGTTGGTAACGTCTTTTCTCCACTCAACATCGGAATACATAATTTCCAAAATCGAGAAATTGGGACAAGTAGCCCCTAACTGCAAGGTTGCCATATTTGCAACCGGTCCGCTTGGGTTGTGAGGTGCAAAGCCCACATATCTGCATTCCGCTTCGGAAGCGATTTTTTTAAGTTCGAAAATACCGCCTGCGTGGGAAACATCGGGCTGAATGAAGTCGGAAGCCGAAAGGTCGAACATTTTTCTGTAGTCCCAACGGGTGTAAAGGCGTTCGCCTGCGGAAATCGCAACAGGTGACTTGGATTTTACTTCTTTCAAGGCTTCAAGATTGTCCGGTGGAACTGGCTCTTCAAACCACATAGGTTTAAATTGTTCAAGCTCACGAGCAATTTTTATTCCAGTTGCAATGTTAAATCTTCCGTGTCCCTCGATTAAAAGGTCGACGTCGTTTCCCACAGCTGAACGAACTTCCGCAACACATTCCAAAGCGGTGTTCAAGTCTTTGTTTGAAATTTCAAGGTAATTTTTGCCGAATGGGTCCCACTTCATTGCGGTTACACCTCTTTTTACGGCTTCTTTTGCCTTTTCTCCAAATTCTTTCGGGGTTTTTGCACCGGAAAACCAACCGTTTACATAAATTCTTACCTTGTCGTTTACTTTTCCGCCCAAAAGCTGATAAACGGGAACGTTAAGGCTTTTTCCCAAAATGTCCCAAAGTGCCGTTTCAACAGCGGATAAGGCAGACATAAGAACGGCTCCGCCTCTCCAATATGCATCTCGATATATTGAGTGCCAATGCTTTTCTATTTCAAGAGGATTTTTGCCGACAAGATATTCCTTAATGTGCTCAATCGCTCCCAAAAGTGCTTTTTCCTTATATTCCAATGTGGCTTCGCCCACGCCGTCAATGCCTTCGTCGGTGTAAACCTTTACAAATACCCAATTTGTGCGAAAGCAATCAACCACAAAGGTTTTAATATCCGTAACTTTCATTTTTCTGTCTCCTTTTTAAATAAAATCGCCCATAATAAGCAAAAGCGGTGTGTCCTTAACGGGCAAATCCTTAATTTGGTATGTACCGTGTCCCTTATCTTCAATCATATCTTCGGGAATTTCATAAATACTGCCGTCTATAACGTCAACGATTTTAAAGTCTTTATATTCTGTGAAGAAAGTGACCTTTGTAACGGCTTCAACAGAAGTTGTAAGTATGTTTGAGGGATACCAATATGCAAAGGCTCTGCCGTTTTTCTTTTTAAATCCACCGGAAATAACTTCACGTCTTCCAACGTCATTTTCAAGTGTAAGCTCGGAATAATTACCGCTGAAAATTAAGGGCATTTTGCAAAGCTCGAAATCCTCGGCAAATATTGAACAAATATTTTGAAGTGTGTAATACGATGGCTTTTTGTAGTATGTTCCCACGGATTTTCCGTCTTCGTCAAAATCCGCCCCCAAAACTCCGAAATAGCCGTAGTCCAAATAGGATGCTTTGTCGGAAACGTCTCCGTTTAAGGCTTCAATCATATCCATACAAGAAAAATACGATGTGAAATGAACATCTGCCATTAAATCGGCAATTGTATGACGTGCAAGCTGTTTTGCCTGAATTTCTTCTGTCCAGCCTGCCGTGCACAATGCACCGTGACCGCCCATTTTCGACTGTGAACCGGATTCACCTTGTATTATTTCGATTTTCGGGTTGTAATAGTGCGCCAATTCTCTGTAGGCTTCAACGGTTTCAAAAACCTTTGTTTCGTCGGGTGTGTATTCATGGAATGAAACAAAGTCCAAATATTCGCCCATTCCTGCGGCAAAAGCTTCGTTTAAATAGGATAATTCACGACAGCAAGTAACACCGCCTATAACTTTTGCGTTTTTGTTTGCTTCTTTTACAAATTTTCCCGTGTCATGCGTGAAAATGCCAAGCTCCGTTGCGTTTACTCCGTGTTTCCAGCACCACTGACCGTCGGGCTCGTTCCAAACCTCGTAATAGGTTACTCTGTTTTCAAAATGCTTTACAAAAGCTTTAACATAATTTTCCCAAGCCTTTTTTTGCTCTTCCGTAAAAATAGGAGGGCAACCGACAGCTCCGAAAACCTTTTTCGCTTCTTCGTTGAAAAGGGGATTTCCGTAGCAAAGGCATACCCACGGCTCAATTCCTCGTTTTACGAAATTATCAACGATTTCGTCAATCCAAGCAAAGTCGTAAACGCCTTTTTCCTTTTCCGTTCTTGCCCAACCGCTTTGAAGTCTTGCCCATTTTACGCCCAAATCGGCTACCTTGTCGTAAGCCTTTGTTGGGTCAAAAACATCTCTGTCAAGCTTTTCAAAACCGAGTCCGATTTTCGATTTTTTTATGCTTTGTGAAGTTTTAGGCTCAATTTTGCCTATTTTTTTTAGCTTTCTCATTATAATTCTACCTCCTCGTAGGGTTTTAAAATAATTTTGTTGTCACATTTAAAGCTTTTCGGGTCGATTTCGTCGAACATTCCATAATGCATGGGAACAACAATTTTCGGATTTATTCTTTTTGCAAAATTTTTGCTGTCCGTCATATTCATATTGTTTCCGACACCGTTTATGGGAAGAAAAAGAACATCGATTTTTTCTTTTACATCGCCGAAAATTTTTTCGTTGTAAAGGGTGTCACCCGTAATATAATAAGTGCTTTTTCCGTCATTTATCAAAACACCCACAGCAAAATCATCGGAATGCTCCGCATAGACAGCGGTGAATTTTATGTCAAATTCCGTCCAAGTTGTGTGTCGGTTAAACATTACATAGTTGTGATTGTTACCGAATTTTCTTGCGGTGTTCCAAGCGTTTTTTGACGCCAAAACGGTAATGTCGGAATAGTTGGTTAAATATTTTTCAAGTGTTTCCGGATCTGTATGATCCAAATGGTCGTGTGTGAGAACGATAATATCGGGACGAATTTTGTAAAAATCTTCGTTAATGGGCAATCTTCTGTAATTTTGAGGATTGATTTTTTCCACGCTGTCGGAAAGATAGGGGTCCACTAAAATTTTTTTGCCTTTAATTTTCAAAAAAAGCCCTGCTTGTCCCAACCAAATTGTTTTCATTGTTTCACCTTCTTTTTTGATTTTATATTGACTTGTTTAATTGTTTATGCTATAATTATACCATAAAATACAGTGATTGTATATTAATATCTTACTGACTTTTTTAGAAATCTTACTTAATTTGGAGGGATTTTTACGGACAAAATTTTTAAAATAGAAAAAGCATCTTACTACATATCGAAAAATGTGTTTTCTCAAGATGTGACACCGAAAAGAGAAGTGGAAAATTATGAAATTGAGCTATACGAAACGTCGGGTAATATAAGCGTTATCAATGATGTTGAATATAGGCAAAAAAACGGTAATATTCTTGTGGCAAAACCCGGTGATATTAGAAACAGCATTGGCAGTTTTGAATGCTGGTGTGTTCATTTTTCTTGTGATGACAAGGAAATTGTTAAGCTTTTGAACTCAATTTCAGGTGTTTTTGAGGGGGACGACACAGACGAAATTAAAAAAATTTTAAAGAAAATCAATGACGTTAAAGGTTCGGGAAAAAGTTCGAAAAAGCTTTACATGCAAGGGTGCTTGCTTCAGCTTGTGAGCCTTTTGAATTTGGAAAAAAATAGGGCGTATTGCGGAAAATATGCACGATATGAAAAAGATGTGAAGAAAGCATGCGATTTTATGAAGAAAAATTATTCTTCTTCGGTTTCTTTGGCGGATATTTCCGCAAGTGTACATTTAAGTCCGATATTTTTTCATGAAGTTTTTAAGGATATAAAAAAGCAAACACCGCACGATTATTTGCTAAATTTGAGAATAAAAAAAGCGAAAGAAATGCTTGGGGAAAGCGATATACCTCTTTCTCAAATCGCCATTTTGTGCGGTTTTGAAAGCCAAAGCTACTTTTGCTATGTTTTTAAAAAAGAAACCTCGCTCACCCCAAAAGCATATCGTGATAAAAAACTTGTCATCATCTGATTTTCCCCTTTTTACACAATTTTTGTTGTCATTTGTATAACAAATATATTCGCACAATCAAAAATTATCATTGCGTTTCAATCGGGCGGATAATATCCGCCCCTACGATAACGGTGATATTGCGATTATACAAAAATATGTACATTATGCTATGTTCTGCAAACGGAGTGACGACCTCGGCACTCCGTTTTTTTCCTTTTATATGTCATTTCAACCGAGGACACCGTTTGAAATGACAAAATAGGAAATGGCAATAATTAAAATTTTATGAAAAACGAAATTGCAAAATTGTGTGATGCGGTATGCATTTATTCAAAAAGCGGGGTGGAAAAATAGCGTTCCGCAGTATCGGGAAGGACGGTTACAACAGTTTTTCCTTTACCGAGCTTTTTGGCAAGTTTAATTGCCGCGGCAACATTTGTTCCGCCTGAAATTCCGCACATAATACCTTCTTTTGAAGCGAGCAATTTCGCTGTTTCGATTGCTTCATCGTCTTTTATTATGCAAATATCGTTATAAATATTTTGATTTAAAATTTCGGGTATAATTCCGTCTCCAATTCCCATTTGAATATGCGTTCCGATTGAACCGCCGGAAAGAATTGCCGCATGCTCGGGCTCAACCGCCCAAATTTCAATGTCGGGATTTTTTTCTTTCAAGGCTTCGCCTATTCCTGTGATTGTTCCGCCTGTTCCTATACCGGAACAAAAACCGTGGATAGGTCCGTCAACTTGATTTAAAATTTCCACACCTGTTTGGTTGCGCTGAACTTCGGGATTTGCGGGATTTTCGAACTGTTGGGGTACGAATACGTTTTTGTCTTCTTCTTTCATTTTAAGGGCTGTTTCAAGGCATTTTTCAATACATTCTCCGATGTTTCCGTCGTCGTGTATCAAAATAATCTCCGCACCGTAATGATTTACCAGCTTTCTGCGTTCTTCGCTTACGGAATCGGGCATAATTATTTTTGTTTTGTAACCTCTTACCGCACCTACCAAAGCAAGACCGATTCCCTGGTTTCCGCTTGTAGGCTCAACGATAATGGTGTCTTTTGTTATAATTCCCTCTTTTTCGGCTTTCAAAATCATATTGTAAGCCGTTCTTGTTTTAATTGAACCACCTACGTTTAAGCCTTCGAATTTTACCAAAATATCGGCACTGTTCGGCTCTGAAAGGTGGTTGAGTTTAATAATGGGCGTATTTCCCATAGCTTCGAGAATATTGTTGTATATCATTTTTGTAAATTTCCCTTTCTTAAAATAAGTCTGCAATTAATTATATGCAAAAAAACAAAAAAACGGCAAAAAAGCTTCGCCGTTTTTTAAAAATTCTTAATGCTCTTTTGAACAAGTTTCGCAACAACCCGAACAACCGGTTTCAATAACGGGCTTACCTATCTTTTTATAATAATCGTTCACGGCTTCTTTTATTGCCTCTTCCGCCAAAACGGAACAATGAACTTTAACAGGGGGCAAGCCGTCAAGGGCTTCCATAACCGCTTTATTTGTAAGCTTTAAAGCTTCATCAACGGATTTGCCTTTTACAAGCTCGGTAGCCATACTGCTTGTTGCAACAGCGGCACCGCAACCGAATGTTTTGAATTTTACGTCTGTGATAATATTATCATCGATTTTAAGATATATTTTCATTATATCTCCGCATTTTGCGTTTCCGACCTGTCCCACTCCGTCGGCATTTTCAATTTCGCCCACATTTCTGGGATTCATAAAATGGTCCATAACTTTTGATGAATAATCCATATATTTTTCCTCCTATTTTCATTTTTTACAATATTTTATATTTACGATTTTCCGATTTTTTAGCAAAGAGGTGACATTGCTCTTAATTTTTCAACTATTTCCACGAGCTTGTCCACTGTGTAATCTATATCTTCCTTTGTTGTTTCCGCAGAAAGAGTAAGTCTCAATGAGCCGTGGGCAATTTCGTGGGGAATGCCCATTGCCAAAAGAACGTGTGAGGGGTCAAGTGAACCCGATGTGCAAGCGGAACCGCTTGAAGCACAAATTCCGTTTAAGTCGAGCCACAAAAGAAGTGATTCACCCTCAATGTATCTGAAACAGAAATTAACGTTGTTGTTAAGTCTTTTTTCGGGGTGACCGTTATACTTAACATCGGGGATTTTTGTTTCAATAAGATTTTTCAAATATTCTCTGTTTTCTCTTAATTTTTTCTGTTTTTCTTCCATATTGTCGCAAGCATCGCAAAGAGCTGTTGCCATACCTACGATACCACCGATGTTTTCTGTACCGCCACGCATTTTTCTTTCCTGTGCGCCACCGTCCATATATGGGAATAATCTTGTGCCTTTTTTAATTATAAGCGCACCTATTCCTTTTGGACCGTGGAATTTATGTCCCGAAAGGGAAAGCATATCAACGCCCAAATCTTTAAAATCTATCTTTTCAGCACCTACAGCTTGAACCGCATCCGTATGGAATGTGATTTTGTTTGCATGAGCGATTTCACAAGCTTCTTTTATTGGCTGAATTGTGCCGACTTCGTTGTTTGCATACATAACGGAAATAAGAATTGTTTCCGGCTTAATTGCGTTTTTAAGCTCTTCAAGGTCTATCATTCCGTATTCGTCAACGTTAAGATATGTTACTTCAAATCCTTCTCTTTCCAAAGCCTGGCAAGAGTGCAAAATTGCATGATGTTCTATTTTCGTTGTTATAATGTGATTTCCTTTTTTCTTGTTAGCCTGTGCAAAGCCTTTTAAAGCCCAGTTGTCGGCTTCCGTACCGCAACCTGTGAAAAAAACTTCGTTTACTTCGCAGTTTAAGCATTTTGCAATGCTTTCTCTTGCGTTATCCAAAACTGCCTTGCTGTCACGTCCAACGGAATAAACCGAAGAAGCGTTACCATAGCATTTTTTGTAAACTTCCGTCATTTTTTCCACCACATTGTCTGTCATCGGTGTGGTTGCCGCATTGTCAAGATAAACAAATTTTTTTTCTGTCATTAAAATCTTCCTTACTATTTAACTTCGTTGATACTGATTGTTCTTGTGTGTTGTGTATGGAACCATTCTCTTTTGTTTTTCTTTGCAATTCCTATAAATGCAAGTGGAATCCAAGTATAGGCAAACAAAAGATATGGGATATAATATGCGATTGTTTTTGCGTTAAGCTTTTTCTCCAACCATAAAACAAGAGGAGTAAAGCAAATTTGTGCAAAGAAGAACACATTCCAAACAAGCTCGGGCATTGCTTTATACGGCATAAACCACAAGTCGATGTTCGGGCAGAAGCTTTGAACAAAGCCCATAACCATACAAATACCCATTACAGCCAAAATAAGGGGCTGAACAAGGTAAACCATACAGTCAAAGCAGTGTATATTTCTTTCTTTGAAAAGCTGTTTTGCAAGTTTTGGGATATATCTTGAAGCAACGTCTGCGTGACCTTGCATCCATCTTGTTCTTTGTTTCCATGACTGAGAAAGTGTAAGCGGTTTTTCATCGTATACGATAGCTTTTTCGTTCCAACCTACTCTTATACCGTGTGTCATAAGTTCCATTGTGTATTCCATATCTTCGGCCAAGCATTTAGCACCCCAAGTATACTCTTTTAAAACCTCGGTTTTAACAGCAAAACCTGTACCGTTAAGCTGATTTGGGAAACCGATGTTGTATCTTGCTGTTTGATAAAGCTTATTTATGCATGAAAAGCTTATTGCATAAGACGCCGTAATCCATGTGTCGTAAGGATTTTTTGTTTCAACATATCCTTGAACGGCTTGATAGCCCTGACAAAGACGTTTGTTGATTTCGTTAAGAAATTCTTCGTGAACAATATTGTCCGCATCGAAAACACAAAAAGCGTCGTATTCCTTACCGCTTTCAAAAACGGTTGTAAACGCCCAATCCATTGCGTAGCCCTTTCCTTTTTCCGTTTCGTTGAATCTTTCCAAAACGTTTGCACCGGCTTCTCTTGCGATTTTAGCTGTATTGTCGGTACAGTTGTCGGCAATAACATATATGTCGTAACAATCGTTGTCGTAATTTATTGCTTTAAGACTTTCCACCATATTTTTGATAACCTGTTGTTCGTTGTGAGCCGCAACAAAGAGAGCAAATTTGTGGTTTTTATCAACTACAAATTCACGTTCTTTTCTTGGAAACCATGCGAACAAGGAAACCACAAAGTGGTAACCGATAAGGGCATACATTGCCAACTGAATGGCAACACTGAAACCAAAAACTACATTTTGCATAAATTAAATTACCTCCGATAAACTTGTTTGTTTATTATTATCTTAATTTTTTTCAATTTTTTGGTAGGTTTAAACAAATTACCTTCCAACATATATTTATAACACATTTTTTCAAAAAAAGCAATACATTTTTCAAAATTTTTTTAATTTTTTTCAAAAAATTTATTTTTTTCAAAAAAGACACCAAAAAGAATGGAAAAACTATTGACAAAATGTGCATTTTTATTATATTATATACAATAAGAACAACATAAATGCAATATAATATTAATGTATGAGGAAGAAGGAAAGAAAAAATGGCAAACAAAACTGTATATGTTTGTGAAGAATGCGGATATGAAACTGCGAAATGGCTCGGAAAATGTCCTGCCTGCGGTGAATGGAACACAATGGTTGAAGAAAATGTGAAGAAAATTTCAAAAAATTCAAAAAGTTCTTTTTCTTATGATAAAAAAACTCAAAAAAGCGAAATAATAAGTAATGTAAGCTTGGAACAAAAAGAAAGGCTTGACAGCGGATTTAATGAGCTTAACAGAGTTTTGGGCGGCGGAATTGTTTACGGAAGCGTCAATCTTTTGGGCGGAGACCCCGGAATAGGAAAATCCACAATTTTAATTCAAATTTGCAAAAGCCTTGCCGACAGCGGAAAAAAAGTTCTTTACGTTTCCGGCGAGGAATCGAAAACGCAAATCAAAATGAGGGCAATGAGAGTAGGCGCCATAAGCGACAATATATATCTTTATTCACAAAACGAGCTTACGGATATATTGGGCGAGGCGGAAGTTATAAAACCGGACATTTTGGTGGCGGATTCCATTCAAACTGTTTTTTGCGAGGACGTGCAGCCGGCACCCGGCACCGTTACACAGGTGCGTGAATGCACAATGAGGCTTATGCACTTTGCAAAGGCGAACAATACCTGCGTTTTTATTGTTGGGCATATAACAAAAGACGGAAATCTTGCGGGACCGAAAATTTTGGAGCATATTGTGGACTGCGTTTTGTATTTTGAGGGTGAAAAACAGTCATCATACAGAATGATTAGGAGCAACAAAAACCGTTTCGGTTCAACAAACGAAATGGCTGTTTTCGATATGAGAGAGGAAGGCTTACAAGAAATTTCAAATCCTTCTCAAATTTTCATAAACGGTCATATTAACGGAGTTTCGGGAAGTTTGGTTGCCGTTACCATGGAGGGAACGAGACCACTTCTTTTGGAAATTCAGGCTCTTACCACAAAAACAGGCTATGCAACGCCAAAGCGTTCCGCAACGGGAATTGACTACAACAGATTAGGGCTTATTTTGGCGGTTTTGGAAAAAAGAGCCGGTCTTTCAATGATTTTCACTCAAGATGTTTATGTAAACGTAACCGGAGGAATCGATGTTTCGGAGCCTGCTTGCGACTTGGCAATTGCACTTTGCATTGCGTCCGCACTTAAAAATGTTCCCGTAATACCGGATTGTGCCGTTTTCGGTGAGGTTGGACTTTTGGGAGAGATAAGAACGGTTGCCGGAATTGAAAAAAGGCTTTCCGAAGTGGAAAAAATGGGCTTTAAAAACGTAATAATTCCATCTAAAAATCTTGCAATTTCAGATGCAAAGAAATTTAAAAACTTGAATATCATTCCTGTTAAGAGCATTATCGATGCTTTCAATAAGGGTTTAATGCTTGACGGAAGATGAATTGATTGAAAAATTAAAAAACGGCGATAACCACGGTTATACCTTGCTTGTGGAGGAATACAGCAAAAAACTGTATTACTTTTGCCTTAAAATTTTGAAAAATTCTTTCGATGCGCAAGATGCGGTTCAAATAACATTTATTAAAATAAATACGTCAATCGGGGCTTTTGAGAAAAGAGGCGGTTTTTCTTCGTGGATATATAAAATTGCACTAAATTCCTGTAACGACATTTTAAGAGCCAGAAAAAGAAGTGCTTTTGTGTCCTTTGACGAAGTTATCACTACACAAAAAACGGATTTTGAAGATAATGAGCCTGAAAAACAGCTGTTGTTTACGGAATTGGGTGAGGTTTTGTATGAAGAAACGAAAAAACTGCCGAAATTGCAAAAAAGCCTTGTTGTTTTAAGAGATGTACACGGTTTTTCCTACAGAGAAATAGGCCGTATTTTGAATTTGAAAGAGGGCACGGTAAAATCGGGTTTAAACCGTGCAAGAAAAAAGCTAAAGAAAAATTTGGAAGAATATTTTAACTGAAAAAAGAGTTGTAAAAAGGAATTACAACTCTTTTTCTTTTTTCTTGTTTATGTCGTTTCTTATTATTGCAGTTACAATGGAAGCAACAACAAAAGCGTGAGTGAAGATTGTGGTGTAGGCGTGAGTATAAATATCGTAGCCTATCCAAACGGTGTTATTCATAAGCAAAAACACTCTGTAAAATTTCGGGTTGTTTTGCAAAACGGCAACAGCATAGAAAATTGCAGCCAAGCAAGACAACACAGTCGGAAACCCGTTAAATGAGGCAAGTGAAATAATTATGTAAATTCCGATACATAAAATTCCTGCCCACAAAGGGAACTTTTTCGATTTTTTGTTGTAAAAATATATCCATATTGTTTGAAAAATTGCAAAAATGTTGACACCTGCACCGGAAAAACCGCCCAAAAGAGCATAGTTTAAAGAAGCAAGGGAATTGATAAGTATTTGACTGGCAAGTATTTTTTGTATGCTGTTGAATTGTACCGAAACAATAGATGCAACGGCAACAAGAATCCCCACAGCCTGTGCAATATAAAAATTCATATTAAAATCTCCTGAAAAATAAAAATGTACATCGCTTAAAATTTAAGCAATGCACATTATAGCATAATGAAAAATAAATGTCAAGTTTTTTTATTTTAAATTTCAAAAAGAACAATATTTTTTTCTTTTAAGGTTTTTTTTACGTCTATTATTCTTTGGTTTTCGCTTCCTTTAAATTTCAACATAAGATTTCTTTTTTCCAAAACAAATTCTCCGTCTACCAAAATATCTATAAAAGAAAGCATTTCGTCGGTATATTCACATCGTGCTCTCGATGGTTTTAAAAGCTCCTCGTCCATAAGATAGCCCGTGTAACACCAAACATCTTTTTTTGGATACGTTTTTTTAACTTCTTTTAAAAGTTCAAGAAGCTCTTTTTGATTTTCCGGTTCAAAGGGCTCTCCTCCCAAAAGAGTGAGCCCTTTTATGTAGTCGGGTTTTAAAGCTTCCAAAATTTCCTTTGTTGTTTCGTTTGTGTAAGGCTTGCCATAGGAAAAATCCCAGGTTTCGGGCTGAAAACAGCCTTTACAGTGGTGAGTACACCCTGAAACAAACAGGGAAACTCTTATTCCCAAGCCGTCTGCGATGTCACATTTTTTTATTTGACAATAATTCATTAAAGGTGAAGCACCCTTTCTTTAATTTCTTGTGTACGCCCTTGATTCCAATATTGCGAGCCGATATAACCGCATGTTCTTCTTGCAACATTCATTGTTGTTTGGTCCATATTTCCGCAGTTTGGGCATCTCCAAACAAGCTTGCCGTCTTCGTTTTCGGTTATTTCGATTTCACCGTCAAAACCGCAGTTTTGACAATAGTCGCTTTTTGTGTTAAGCTCCGCATACATAATATTTGCGTAAATAAATTTTATGACTTCCAAAACGGCTTCCAAATTGTCTTGCATATTGGGAACTTCAACGTAGCTTATTGCACCACCGGGAGATAGCTGTTGGAATTGAGCTTCAAAAGCAAGTTTTGAAAATGCGTCTATTTCTTCGGTAACGTGAACGTGGTAACTGTTTGTAATGTAGTTTTTGTCTGTTATTCCCTCAATTATTCCGAAACGTTTTTGCAAGCATTTTGCAAATTTGTAGGTTGTGCTTTCAAGGGGCGTTCCGTAAATGCTGAAATCGATGTTTTCTTTTTCTTTCCATGCGTTTGTGGCTTTGTTGAGATGACGCATAACTTCAATGGCAAAAGGGGTAGCATCCGGGTGAGTGTGGGATTTTCCGGTCATATATTTCACACATTCGTAAAGACCGGCATAGCCCAATGAAATTGTGGAGTATCCACCGAAAAGAAGCTTATCGATAGGTTCGCCTTTTTCAAGTCTTGCCAATGCACCGTATTGCCACAAAATAGGAGCGGCATCGGAAAGCGTGCCTTTAAGTCTTTGGTGTCTTGCCATTAAAGCACGATAACATAAATCAAGTCTTTCGTCAAATATTTTCCAGAATTTTTCAAAATCTCCCTCGGAAGAAAGGGCAACATCAACAAGATTGATGGTAACAACGCCTTGGTTAAATCTTCCGTAATATTTAGGTTTGCCGTTTTCGTCCACATAAGGTGTTAAGAACGAACGACACCCCATACAAGTGTAGCAATGTCCCTCTCCGTTTTTGTCAACTTTCAATTCAAGCATAATTTTTTCGGAAATGTAGTCGGGTACAAGTCTTTTTGCGGTACATTTTGCCGACAATTCCGTAAGATACCAATAAGGTGCATCTTCCGTTATGTTGTCTTCTTCCAAAACGTAAATAAGCTTCGGAAAAGCAGGTGTAATCCACACGCCTTTTTCGTTTTTTACGCCTTGGTATCTTTGTTTCAAGGTTTCTTCAATAATAAGTGCAAGGTCTTTCTTTTCCTGCTCGTTTTTTGCTTCGTTAAGATACATAAACACGGTTACAAAAGGCGCTTGACCGTTTGTTGTCATAAGAGTTACAACCTGGTACTGTATCATTTGTACGCCTTTTCGGATTTCTTCTCTTATTCTTTTTTCAACTATTTTTTCAATGCTTTCTTCATCTGAACCACCGTTTATAAGCTTAACTTCTTCTCTTACTTCGCTTCTTATTTTCTCACGGCTTACCTGAACAAAGGGGGCAAGGTGAGCAAGAGAAATACTTTGTCCGCCGTATTGCGAGCTGGCAACCTGTGCAATAATTTGTGTTGCGATGTTGCAGGCTGTTGAAAAGCTGTGGGGCTTTTCAATTAATGTTCCGCTTATAACGGTTCCGTTTTGGAGCATATCTTCAAGGTTTACAAGGTCGCAGTTGTGCATGTGCTGTGCAAAATAGTCGGAATCGTGAAAATGAATTAAGCCTTGCTCGTGTGCGTTTACAATTTCGGGATCCAAAAGTATTCTTTTTGTAATGTCTTTGCTGACTTCGCCTGCCATATAGTCTCTTTGAACACTGTTTACCGTAGGGTTTTTGTTGGAATTTTCTTGTTTAACTTCTTCGTTGTTGCATTCTATAAGAGAAAGGATTTGTTCGTCTGTGGTGTTAGACTTACGAACCAAAGAACGTGTGTAACGATATGTAATGTAGTTTCTTGCAACGCTGAAAGCTTTTTTGTCCATAATCTGATCTTCTACCATATCTTGGATTTCTTCCACGTTTAAGGAACGCTTGATGTTTATGCAAGCGTTGTAAACATTGTCCGTTATTTCTTCGATTTGCTCTTTTGTAAGCCTTTCGCTGTTAAGCACACCGCTGTTGGCTTTTTCTATGGCAATTTTTATTTTTTCAAGGTCGAAAATTACTTCCGTTCCGTTTCTTTTTATGATTTTCACGATTGTATCCTCCCTATCGGCTAAAATTTTATTAAAAAATGTGAAAACTCTTGAAAACGGCTTAATAACAGGGTTTTCACAATATAATGTGATAAAAAATAAGCAAAAACACCATATCTTGTGTCAGTGCATATATAACTATAACACTAAAA
>CAYPIJ010000025.1:0-10392 GCA_964410755.1 uncultured Oscillospiraceae bacterium
ATCATACGGAGTAGTCTGATATACATAATAGTTAAGCCAATTGGAATATATAAGGTTGGCACCCGATCTCCAAAGGCAAACTGGCTCTTTCGTATCATCATCGTCGGGAAAATAATTTTTCGGAATTTCAATGGGAAGATTTGCATCTTTGTCCCTTTGATATTCTTTTTTCAAGGTATCGGTATCGTATTCCGAATGACCCGTTATGAAAAATTGTTTTCCGTTATCCGTGGAAACTGCGTAAATTCCCGCTTCGGGAGAAGAAGACAAAATTCTAAGCTCGGAAACTTTCTCAATGTCTTCTCTTTTTACCTCGGTGTGTCTTGAATGGGGAACAAAAAATTCGTCGTCAAAGCCTCTGAAAAGCATAGATGTTTTTCTTTCCACCTTATGCTTGAAAACTCCGAAAAGTTTCTTTTCCAAAGGATATTTTTTTATTCCGTAATGGTAATAAAGGGCGGCTTGCGCACCCCAGCAAATGTGAAAGGTGCTGTGAACATTTGTTTTTGTCCATTCCATTATTTCGCAAAGCTCCTCCCAATAGTCAACTTCTTCAAAAGGAAGCTGTTCCACAGGAGCACCCGTTATTATCATTCCGTCGAATTTTCTGTCTTTTATGTCATCAAAGTGCTTGTAAAATGCTTGCAAATGTCCTTTTGACGTGTTTTTTGAATTATGGGACTTTGTGCAAATAAGTTCAACCTCAACCTGTAAGGGTGAATTTCCCAAAAGACGTGAAAGCTGTGTTTCGGTGTCAATTTTTAAAGGCATAAGATTGAGTATTACAAGTTTTAAGGGACGTATATCCTGAGTTATGGCTCGTGTTTCCGTCATAACAAAAATATTTTCGCTGTTTAATGTTTCCACTGCGGGAAGTGCGTTTGGAATTTTGATTGGCATATTTATCCCTCCTTTTTTCAATGTGAATTATAATTTTTTAAATTAATCTTCAAGTGCTTGCTTTAAGTCGTTAATGATGTCCTCGGTTGATTCTATACCGCAAGAAAATCTTATCATATTGGGCGAAATTCCCGCCGCAACAAGCTCATCGTCCGTCATTTGTCTGTGAGTTGAGCTTGCGGGGTGGAGTACGCAAGTATGAGCGTCCGCAACGTGTGTTGCAATTATTGCAAGCTTCAATTTTTTCATAAATTTTTCAGCATCTTGTCTTGTTCCTTTAATTTCAAAGCTTACAACACCACAAGAACCGTTTTTAAGATATTTTTTTGCAAGCTCGTGATATTTATCTCCCTCAAGTCCGCAATATCTTACTGAAGCAACTTTTGGGTGATTTTGCAAAAATTCAGCAACAGCCTGACCGTTTTCGCAATGTCTTTTCATTCTTACGTGCAAGCTTTCCAAGCCCAAATTTATAAGATAAGCATTTTGAGGAGATTGAATTGAACCCAAGTCTCTCATAAGCTGTGCAGTTGCTTTTGTAATGTATGCGCCTTCAAGTCCGAAACGCTCGGTATATGTAATTCCGTGGTAACTTTCATCGGGTGTACAAAGACCGGGGAATTTTTCGGGATATTTTGTCCAGTCGAATTTTCCCGAATCAACAATACAACCACCTACGGAAGCGGAATGACCGTCCATATATTTTGTTGTGGAATGAGTAACAATATCAGCCCCCCATTCAAAAGGACGACAGTTTACAGGTGTTGCAAATGTGTTATCTATAATAAGTGGAACACCGTGCTTATGTGCCATTTTCGCAAAACGCTCAATATCCAAAACGGTAAGAGCGGGGTTTGCTATTGTTTCGGCAAATACAGCCTTTGTGTTGGGCTTGAATGCTTTTTCAAATTCTTCGTCACTGCATTCCGGGGAAATAAATGTAAAATCAATTCCCATTCTTCTCATTGTAACGTTAAAAAGGTTAAAACTGCCACCGTAAATACAGGAAGAAGATACAATATGATCACCTGCGGAAGCAATGTTGAAAACGCTGTAAAATGTAGCTGCCTGACCGGAAGATGTAAGCATAGCGGCTGTACCTCCCTCAAGCTCGCAAATTTTTGCCGCTACGTAATCGTTTGTGGGATTTTGAAGTCTTGTGTAAAAATATCCGCTTGCTTCCAAGTCGAACAATTTTGCCATATCTTCGCTTGTGTCATATTTAAAGGTTGTACTTTGAACTATGGGAATCTGTCTTGATTCACCGTTTTTTGGAATGTATCCGCCTTGAATACAATTTGTTTCTATGTTAAAATCTTTCATTTTTCTATCTCCTTTTTTTATTATTCGGTTACAATACCGTCAACTTTTTTAATACCCAATTTTTCAATGGCGTCTTCACGCATTTTATATTTAAGAATTTTTCCTGCGGCATTCATTGGAAATTCGTCTACAAAATCAATATATCTGGGGACCTTATGTTTTGCCATGTGGTCCATAATGTATTGTTTCATTTCTTCAACAGTCATATCTTCACCTTTTTTAAGAACTATGCAAGCCATAATTTCTTCACCGTACTGTTCGTCGGGAACACCGATAACCTGAACGTCCTTAACAGATGGGTGTGTATAGATAAATTCTTCAATTTCTTTAGGATAAATATTTTCACCGCCACGAATAATCATATCTTTAAGACGACCGGTAATTTTGTAGTTTCCTTCCGGTGTTCTTAACGCAAGGTCTCCTGTATGGAGCCAACCGTCCTCGTCAATCGCTTCTTTTGTTGCTTTTGGCATTTTGTAGTAACCTTTCATAATGTTGTAACCTCTTGCAACAAATTCTCCCGTTACGTTATCGGGCAAATCTTCGTTTGTTTCCGGGTCTACTATTTTACATTCAACACCGGGCAATGCTCTACCTACGGTTTCAACTCTTACTTCCAAAGAATCATCCGTACTGCTCATTGTACAACCGGGAGAAGCTTCCGTCTGACCGTAAACGATTGTGATTTCTTTCATATTCATTTTGTTTACAACATCCTGCATTGCAGATACCGGGCAAGGTGAACCTGCCATTATTCCCGTTCTCATATACGAAAAATCTGTTTTTGCAAAGTCTTTATGTTCAAGCATTGCAATAAACATTGTGGGAACACCGTGGAACGCCGTTATATGCTCTTGATTTATGCAAGCAAGGGAGGATTTAGGTGAAAAATACGGAATTGGGAAAAGTGTTCCTCCATGTGTCATTGTTGCAGTCATTGCAAGCACCATTCCAAAGCAATGGAACATAGGCACTTGAATCATCATTCTGTCCGCTGTTGACAAATCCATTCTGTCACCGATACATTTTCCGTCGTTTACAACGTTGTAATGTGTGAGCATAACGCCTTTCGGAAATCCTGTAGTACCGGAAGTATACTGCATATTGCAAACATCGTGAATATCTACCGTTGATGCAATTCTGCAAACTTCTTCAACGGGAACTTCTTTTGCTTTTTTAATAGCATCTTCCCATGTCATACAACCTTTTTGTGTATAATCAACTGTTATAACATTTCTCAAGAAAGGCAATCTCTTTGAATGAAGCGGTGCATCGGGAGCTTTTGTTTCAAGCTCGGGGCAAAGCTCGGCTATAATTTCGTTGTAGTGAGAATCTCTGTAGCCCTCAATTGTAATAAGTGTATGTGTATCGGACTGTTTCAAAAGATACTCAGCCTCATGAATTTTGTAAGCTGTATTCATAGTTACCAAAACAGCCCCAATTTTTGTTGTTGCCCAAAAAGCTATGTACCACTGAGGTACGTTTGTTGCCCAAACAGCAACGTGATGTCCCGGTTTTACGCCCATTGCAAGCAAGCTTCTTGCAAATTCGTCAACATCATCTCTGAATTCTTTATATGTTCTTGTGTAGTCAAGTGTTGTATATTTAAAAGCATACTGGTCGGGAAAATTTTCAACCATACTGTCAAGAACCTGTGAAAATGTTTTTTCGATAAGAGTATCTTTTTTCCAAATAAAATTACCTGTTCCTCTTTTGTTGGAATAAAGGGCTCTTTTTGCTCTTGCGGGATTTTTAAAACGTGACATATAGCTTACAAAATGCGGGAAAATAATTTCGTGAGTGTTAATGTCTCCGTCCCATTTTGGATCCCATTCAATCGACATAAATCCTGCGTAGTTAATGCTTCTTAAAGCATTAATTATTTCTTCTATGGGAAGTGAACCTTCACCAACAAGATTAAAAGTTTCTTTACTGTCGGAATCCTTTATATGAATGTGCTTTATGTATGCGCCCAAATTTTTAACGGTGTCTTCCGGTGTTTCGCCGTGGTTTCTGTATGGATAGTGCAAATCCCAAAGTGCACACAAATTATCGCTTGCATATTCATTAAGAAATTCTCTTAAATATTCCGTATCGGAAAAAATTCCAACTGTTTCAACAAGGAGAACAATGTTCTTTTCTTCACACATTTTCAAAGCCTGCGAAACATTTTCTCTAATATCGTCAATTTTGTCTTTTTCTTCAAGTGTTTTCATTCTTATGTATGGAATGTGGAGCATTGAAGCAATGTAGCAAAGTGAAGACATTTCTTCCAAAGCTTCTTTTTTTGCAATGTCAGCCACAAGGTCTATACAAGGAATTGAAAGTGAATATTCCAAAAGCTTGTGAGAAATTTTGTTAAGTTCTTCGTAGCTTTCTTTTATGCCTACTTTTTTATAATCGTGTATTTCAATGCCGTTAAACTTATATTCTTTGGCAATATCCAAAAAATTGTTTATTTCAAAGTCGTTCCATCTGTTTGTGGAAAAGGAAAGTTTCATTTTTCGTTTCGTCCTTTCTTATTTTTCAAAGTAAAAAATTACATTTCTTCATAGCAAATTTTGTTGAGTGCATTTACATAAGCCTTTATACTTGCACCGATAATGTCCGTTGAAATTCCTTTACCGGAGTAAAGCTTTCCGTCGGAACGAAGCTTAACAACGGAAGAACCGAAAGCCTCTCTGCCCTCTGTAACAGACTGAATTTGGAAATCGTCAAGCTCATAGTGATGACCGGTTACTTGTTCAATTGCCAAAAATGCGGCATCAATGGGACCGTCGCCCTTTGAAAATCCTTGAATTACCTGTCCGTTTTTCTCAAGCTCTATGCAAGCTGTTGCAGTTATAATATTACCATTATTTATAACATAGCTTTTTACTTTGTATGTTGGAGGAACTTGAAGTGCCACGCTTGCAACAATTGCATCAAGTTCTTTTGAGCTTATTTCTTTTTTCTCGGAAACCTTTGCAAATTCATCAAAAACTTTTTTAATATCTTCGTCGTTAAGATCATATCCCAATTTTTTTGTATATGTAGCAACTGTTTTAATGTCTGCCCCGTTGGAAAGTTTTTCGGAAAAAGCATAATCACCGCCTACAGCACCGTTTAAAACGGAATTTTCACTTTTCTTTTCATCTGTAAAGAAAGAAATCTTTTTAATTGTTGCGTTTATTGCTGTCTGGTCTATGTTGCAACCTGTATCAATGTCGTTTTGTTTGGATTTCAAAACGAAAGCAATTTTTTCAATTTGAGGAATTTCGCCTTTGTTTACAGCGGTTTTAATAACGTCCGCACCGCTTAAAACAGCACTTACGGAGCAAGCCGTTCCCATATCCATAATGTCGGAACATTGAACACCCAAAGCTACGTTTTCGGGAATGTATTCTTTTATGCCTTTTACAAAATTGCAAAATTCTTCCGGAAGCATTGTTCCTGCAGTATCGCAAACCGTAATTGTTTTTGCACCTGCGTTAATTGCCGTTTCAATGGCACTTTTCAAGAAATCGCTTTCACTTCTTGTTGCATCAACAGCTGAAAATTCAACGTCATCGCAAAGTGAAACACATTTTTTAACAAGTTCTTCAATCATTTCAAGTGCAAATTTAGGTTTTTTATGGCAAACATATTCCATTTGTACGGTAGAAGTCGGAACAACAACGTGAAGTCTCGGCTTTTTTGCGTCCTTTATCGCATTCCATGCAACTTCAACTTCTTCTGCGGAAAATCCGACAGGTGTGGAAATAATTGCATTATTTACAATGGGAGCAATTGTATGAAGAAACAAAACATCTGTTTTTTCGTCTTCGATTTTGTTTGTTTCAATAACATCAACGTTGATTTTATCAAGCTGACGAACAACTTCGATTTTTTCTCTGAAGCTTAAATTAATTTGTGAAGAAGCAGCCGCTTCTCTCAAGGTTATGTCTGAAATAGTTACTTTTTTCATTTTTCTAAAATTCCTTTCTTTTCTTATCCTTAACTTAAAACAAAATAGGAGCCTACGACCGCTAAATGTCATAAGCTCCGAAATTTACCTATTTTAAACGAATATATTTCTACAATATATCCGTCAATAAATTAACATTGTTCAATCACGACAAATAGCACTTATTTACTTTTTTTCATAAATAGTAAATCAGCGCTTAGCATCATTGTATTCAATACAAATACATTCTTGCTCATTTGTGTTACCTCGTCAATTTTTTTCTTTCTGTTATAATACCATATTTATGGGGCATTTGTCAATATTTCTGTTCAAAAAAATCAATATATGCAACAAAAAAATTAGAATAATGCTTTTTTTGATTTTTAGATAAAAAGAAAAATTATAATCGGAATAAAAACGGCAGGTAAATAATCCATAATTTTAAGTTTTGTTATGCCAAGCATATTAAAACCGATTCCCATAATAAGAACCGAGCCTACACAAGTCATTTCGTTTATGCAAGCTTCCGAAAGGAGCGGTGACAAAACGCCGGAAAGAAGTGTGATTGCACCTTGATATACAAAAACAGTAATTGCGGAAAAAATCGTTCCTATTCCGAAAGTTGAAGCAAAAACAACAGAGGAAACTCCGTCAAGAGCCGATTTTGTAAAAAGCATTTGATTATCGCCCGTAAGCCCTGCTTGAAGCGAACCCACAACAGCCATAGCACCCACACAAAAAAGCAAGGTTGAAGAAACAAATCCCTGTGCAAATGAATTATCTGCGGAATTGTTTTTTGAAAATTTATTTTGCATTTTGTTTGCAAAATTGTTCAGCCTGTCTTCAAGCTTTAAAAGTGTTCCGATTGCCGTACCCAAAACAATGCTCACAATAAGTATTAAAGTATTTTCACCTTTTAAAGCTCCGTTTATTCCTATATATAAAACGCAAAGCCCCAAAACCTTCATAATGGCATCGCCAAGACTTTTGGGAATATATTTTTTAAAAATAAGTCCTATTGTCGACCCAACTATAACCGTTAAAGTATTAGCCAAAACTCCGTACATAATTTTTAAAGTCCTTTCAATTCTTTTAAATAAAGCATCGCTTTTTTGTAGCCCTCAAAACCAAGTCCCATATAAGTTTTTTTTGCTGCCAATCTTACATAGGAATTTTGTCTGAAATCTTCCCTTTTTGTAACATCCGAAAGATGAACTTCAACAGTGGGAATTGACACAGCTTTCAATGCGTCCAAAATTGCAACACTTGTATGTGTGTAAGCTGCGGGATTTATTATAATTCCATCAAAATTGCCGTAAGCACTTTGAATTTTATCCACAATATCACCCTCGTGATTGGACTGAAAAACTTCCGCTTCAATATTATTTTCTTTTGCATTATTTAAAATATATTCTTCCAAATCCTTATACGTTTCGTGACCGTAAACGTCAGGCTCTCTTATTCCGAGCATATTAAGGTTCGGACCGTTTATAATAAGTATTTTCATATTTTTCCTCTTTTCTGTTTTCATTTTTTGGTATAATTGTGCTACATATTGGTTATACATGGAGAAATCCCATTTGTATAACGCTGATGTATGTACAATCATTTCAAACGCAAACGTAACATCAGACCTACTTCAAAAAAGATAAAATCTTTTCAACTGCTGTTTCAATATTTTGATTGTTGTCAACACACAAATCACTGAACTTTTCGTAAAACGTTTTTCTTTTTTCATACATTTCCGAAAGCTTATTTGCCTTTGAAAGAGGACGCCCCTCTGTAGAAAGCTCATTTATATCACGTTTTATCCAAAAAATTTCTCCGTTTTGCTTTAAAGGAAAATAATTTTCCTCCCTTGTTACACAACCTCCACCTGTTGAAATTATAAGCCCTTTTTCTTTTCCTATGTCTTTTATAACTTGCGTTTCAAGATTTCTGAAATATTCTTCACCGTTTTTTTCAAAAATCTCTTCAATGCTTCTCTTTTCTCGCTTTACAATTTCTTCGTCACAATCAACAAGCTTTTTCCCCGTTACTTTGGCAAACTCCGTTGCAATTGTTGTTTTACCGCAACCGGGCATTCCAACAAGTACAATATTTTTTGTTTCAGATTTCATTTTTTCTGTGATTTTTTCAATTATACCATCGTCTTTTTCTTCACCGAAAAAATTTTCGTTTGCTTTTTTTGCCTGTGCAACAAGCATTGTAAGACCTGCTTTGTAAGCTATTCCAAGCTCTTTTGCCATAAAGCAAAGCTTTGTTAGGTGAGGGTTGTAAACAATATCCAAAACTCCCTCACATTTTTCAAAATCCGAAAGATTAATGGGAGACTCGTAACAATTCGGATACATTCCGACAGGCGTTGTATTCACAATTATTTGAGCATCCTTATGAAGATAAAGATTGTTGTAATTGTTTTCGCCGTTTCGTGAAATAACAACAATTTCACTTGCTTTTAAATCCTTGCAAACGGCAATAACCGTAAGGGAAGCTCCCCCACTTCCCAAAACAAGAACTTTTTTGTTCTCGATTTTCATACCGCTTGATTTTACCATATATAAAAATCCGTAATAATCTGTATTATCGCCATACCATTTGCCGTCTTTTTTCACAAGTGTGTTCACACTGCCGATTTTTTCCACCGTGTCGGAAACATCACTGCAAAAAGGAATAACGTCTTTTTTATAGGGAATTGTAACATTCATTCCCGAAAGGTCGGTATTTTCCAAAAAATCCGCAAGCTCATTTTCGTTTTTTTCGTAAAGCTTATATTCATAATCACCAAGCATATTATGAATGGGAACGGAAAAACTGTGTCCCAGTTTTTTGCCCAAAAGACCGAATTTTTCCATTTAAACAACCTCCGTGTAACTTCCCAAATACTTAAACTCCTCACTCATTTCGTTAAGCTCGGAAATAAGCTGTGCATATTCTTGTGAATAAATGGAAGTATCCAAATCGAAATAAAACATAAATTCAAAATCTCTTTGAGGTATCGGACGGCTTTCAAGCTTTATAAGGTTAATTCCCAAAGCGTAAAATCTTGCAAGCACCTTATACAATGCTCCCGGCTTATGGGGAAGCACCATCATAAGACTTGTTTTATCGGCACCGGGATAAATTTCAAGCTTTTTGGATATGCAAACAAATCTTGTATGATTGTTTTGATTGTTTTGAACGCAAGATGCAAGACAATCAAGATTGTAAAGCTCCGCACAATTGTGTGAAGAAAGTGCAGCCACATCGTTTCTGTCGCTTTCCGCAACTCTTTTTGAAGCTTCTGCCGTATTCTCGCAAGGAGTAACCTTTACACCCTTTAATGTTTTCAAAAATTCAGAGCTTTGGTTTATTGCCTGCTTATGGGAAAAAATTTCTTTTATATCCGAAAGCTTTGTTCCTTTTTTTGCAAGTAAAGAATGGTCGATTTTAAGCCTTGTTGTTCTTACAATGTTGAAATTATGAGAAATCATAAGGTCGTAAACATCGTCAACAGAACCTGCCGTGCTGTTTTCCAAAGGCAAAATTCCGTATTCGCAAAGACCGCTTTCTATGGCCGAAAAAACTCCCTCAAAGCTGTTCATATACATAATTTCCGGGTTTTTGAAAAGCTTGTCGCAAGCAAGCTGTGAGTACGCCCCCTCAACGCCTTGGCAAGCAACCTTGGGCGTTTGAGGAAAAAGCTTTGGGGTATTTTCTATTGCGTTCATAACATCTTTGAAAATGGGGGAGTCTGAGTTTAACATTCTGTTTTGATAAGAACGGCTCAACTCAAACATAAGAGAGTACAAAACTCTCATGTAACCCGAAATATCGTCACTTGTTTTTTTGGAAACTTCGTTCAAAATTTCACGTTCTCTTTTTGAGTTTAAAACAGGTAAATTGTTTTCTTTTTTGTATTTTGCAATGTCGGTTACAATGTCCATTCTTTTTGATACAAGCTCAACGATTTTTTCATCAATTTCATCAATTTGATTTCTGTAATCTTCCAAATTCATTTATATACTTCCTTTCATACTTTCCAAATATGCATCATAAAGTGCTATGGCACAAGCTGCTTCAATACAAGGTACGGCTCTTAACACAATACAAGGGTCATGTCTTCCTTTAATTTCAAGCTTTGTATTTTCTTTTGTTTTCAAGCTTACGCTGTTTTGTTCTTTTCCTATTGATGGAGTAGGCTTAACAGCAACTCTGAAAACGATAGGCATACCTGAAGAAATACCGCCCAAAATTCCGCCGTG
>CAYPIJ010000025.1:10492-16281 GCA_964410755.1 uncultured Oscillospiraceae bacterium
GAATCAAGATTTTCTCTTGCGTTGTCTATTATTTCAAGCTGTTTTTCTTTGCTTTCTTCTCCCCCGATTGATTTTATGCTTGCTTTTATTTCTATTCCCATGCTGTTTAAAATCTGTAGGCAAATACCACCTGCAACGCACATTGGAGCGGTAAGACGGCCTGAAAAATGACCTCCTCCCGAAACATCGTTGTTGCCCCTATACTTTATATGTGCGGTAAAATCCGCATGGGCCGGTCTGGGAATATCGATAATATTATTGTAATCCTGTGAACGTGTGTTTGTGTTTTCAATTACGGCACAAATAGGTGCACCGCAAGTTGTGGAATTAACAAGACCGCTTAAAAATTCCGCTTTGTCCTTTTCTTTCCTGGGTGTTGTGTATTTATTTTGACCGGGTGCTCTCCTATCAAGAAAATTTTGCAATTTTTCTTCGTCAATTTTTATTCCTGCGGGAAGTCCGTCAATGGTAACGCCTATTGCCCTTGAATGTGACTGTCCCCATATTGAAATTTTTATGTTTTCTCCGATTGTACTGCTCATATTATTTCACCTCGTTTATTTTTCCGCCCAATTTTTCAAAATCTTTCCAAAAATCGGGATAAGATTTGTTTACCGCTTCTGCGTTTCTTAAAATTATTTTGTTTTTGCATTTTATTGATGCCACAGCGGTTGACATTGCAATTCTATGGTCGTTTGCACTGCAAACCTCACCGCCTGACAAATTTTCTTTTCCTTTTATAATAAGACCGTCATCGGTTACGGTTATTTCACCACCCAAATTTGTTATCATTTCATAAGTTTGCTTCAATCTGTCGCTTTCCTTAATTTTCAGTCTTTCCGCATTTATAACCCTTGTGGTTCTTTTTGGCGTTAAAGAAGCGCAAACACTTACAACGGGAATAAGATCGGGAATATCTCTTGCATCAACGATTATATCTTTTTCTTTTATGCTTTTTAAAATTTCTACAATTTTCTTATCACCTTGCAACGACTCCTTTTTAAGACCGTTACAAATTATTTTGTTTTCGGAAAGATAGTCGGCACAAATCCAAAAAGCACCGTTTGACCAATCCCCCTCAACCTCATATTCACCTTTTGTTTGATACATATTTTTTAAAATAAAAATATTTTTGTTTTTTATAACCTCTATTCCAAAATCCGAAAGCACATCTACGGTAAGCTTTATGTACGATTCCGACTCAACATTTCCCGTAAGTGTAAGAGAGCACTCACCTTCAACAAGCGGAATTGCAAAAAGCATACCGCTTATAAACTGGGAAGAAACATCACCTCTAAGCATATAATTCCCGGGTTTTAACTTTCCGAAAGTATATATTTTATTATCTTCTTTTTTCAAAGTACAACCGTTTTTTATAAGCTCTTCCCACAAAGGTGAAAGAGGGCGCTTTGGAAGTCTGCCGTGCATTACTATTGTTGTTTCAATTCCCAACGCACAAACAACAGGAAGTAAAAAACGCAAGGTTGAACCGCTTTCGTTACAATCTATTACAACTTTTTTTGGAACTGTTTTTATCGGCTCAACAAAAAATGTTTCGTTTTTTCTTTCGATTTTTGCACCCATATTGTTAAGGCAATTTACGGTTGCTGTTATGTCTGCGGAAATGCTTTCGCATTTTATAACCGTTTTTTCGTTTGCAAAAGCAGACGCAATAAGCAACCTGTGTGCCTGTGATTTTGAATTTATCGCTTTTATTTTTCCTCCCAATTGTGAGGGCGTTATAATAATATCCATTTTTCTCTTTCCTATCAGTCAAGCAAATTTTTTATTTCCGCTATGGGAATTGTTTTCAAAACACATTTTCCCAAGCTTTCCGGTACAACAAGTGTTATGTTGTCGCCTTTTCTTTTTTTGTCGTTTTTTATAATTTCAATCATTTCGTCTGTTTTGTATGGTGAATTTATCGGTAATTTAAATTTTTCAATAATTTCAACAAGCTCATTTTCAACATTTTTTTCGCATAAACCTTTTTTCACGCAAGCTTTTGTAATAATTGCCATTCCCATTGCAACACCTTTTCCGTGGGAAATTTCGTAACGGCTCAAAGCCTCAATGCTGTGACCTATGGTGTGACCGAAATTCAAAAGCTGACGTAAGCCCAAGTCAAACTCGTCTTTTGTTACCGTTTCGCATTTTAGCTCAACACATCTTTTTATAACTTTTTCCAAGTCGAATTTAAGACCTTTTTCTTTTAAGTGAGAAAGCAGATTTTTGTCGCTTATTGCTCCGTATTTTATAATTTCCGCACAACCATCGGAAAAAATTTCTTCGGAAAGCGTTTTTAATGTGTCACAATCACAAATAACAAGGTCAGGTTGATAAAATGCCCCGGCAAGATTTTTTCCTGCCTTTAAATCTATTGCTGTTTTTCCGCCTACGGAAGAATCCACCATTGCAAGAAGTGTTGTGGGGCATTGAATAAAGTGTATTCCCCTTAAATATGTAGCGGCACAAAAGCCTGAAAGGTCTCCGACAACCCCGCCCCCCAAAGCAAAAACGCAATCTGTTCTTGTAAGCTCGTTTTCTGCAAGAAAATTCAATATTTCAATGAAATTTTCGCTGTTTTTTGAATGCTCTCCGTTTGGAATAACATATTTTACAACTTCAAAGCCTACATTTTCAAGACTGTTTACAACAATTTTTGAATATAGCTTATCCACAATATCATCTGTGATTACGGCAATTTTTTTGATTTTTTCAAAATCTTTTACAAGCTCTCCCGATTTTTCAATAAGCCCTCTGCCTATTTTTATGTCGTATTTTTTTGAAACATTTATTTCAACCGTTTCCATATCAAAACCTCTTTCTATCTTTTGTCAACTTCTGCCTTTATTTTTCTGCCCTCGTCCAAAAGTGCAATTAATTCTTCCGTGTTGTCTTCTTCTATTGCTTTCTTATATTTTAACGTATTTTCTATAAAAATGTCAAGCTCATTTAAAATATTTTCCTTGTTTGCCATAAAAAGCTCCGCCCACATTGAGGGATTGAGCCATGCAACTCTTGTTAAATCTTTATAACTGCCGGCAGAAAAACCTTTGTGATTTCTCGCTATCGGACTTTTTATAAAAGAATTTGAAACAATGTGTGGCATTTGCGATGTAAATGCAATCATTTTATCGTGTTCTTCTGCCGTTGTTACTGAAATAAAGCCGAATTTTGCAGGCGAAAGCATTGTTTTTATTTTTTCAAGCAAAGCCATATCGTCAAATCGTGGCGGTACTATTACCATTGGTGCGTTGTCGAAAAGTGTTGCTCTCGAATATTTAAAACCGCTGTTGTGTGTTCCTGCCATGGGGTGACCGCCCACAAATGTATAGCCATATTCTTTTGCGTAAGAAAATCCCGTTTTGCAAATTTGAGTTTTTATTCCCAAGCAATCTATAACAATTGTTTTTTTATCGATATATTTTGAATTTTCTTTTATAAAATCCTGTGCCGCATCGGGATATACACAAATAAATATAAGGTCGCACTCTTTCATATTTTCTTTTGTAAGCTCTTTATCAACAGCGCCGGAAAGAATGGCAAAATCCGTTGTTTTTTTGTCCTTATCAAAGGCAAAAACCTGCATATTTTCGTCTCTTTTATATGCTTTTGCCATAGAACCGCCAATAAGTCCCAAGCCAACTATTCCTACATTCATTTTTCTTTTCTCCTATCTTACGATTTCAAGAATTTGTCTTGCTTTTTTAGCAACATCGTCAAATTGCTCCGGTGTTAACGACTGTGCACCGTCACAAAGTGCGTGCATTGGGTCGTTGTGAACTTCAATCATAAGTCCATCTGCACCGGAAGCTACCGCAGCCATAGCCATAGGTTTAACAAGCTTTGAAATTCCCGTTGCGTGGCTGGGGTCTACAATGACAGGCAAGTGTGAAAGCTCTTTTAAAAGAGGAACTGCCGATAAATCAAGGGTGTTTCTTGTGTATGTTTCAAAAGTTCTTATTCCTCTTTCGCAAAGAATAACGTTTTGATTTCCCTCGGACATAATGTATTCGGCACTCATAAGAAATTCTTTAATCGTATTTGCAAGACCTCTTTTTAAAAGTATGGGCTTGTTTGTTTTTCCCAATTCCTTTAAAAGCTCAAAGTTTTGCATATTTCTTGCACCAACCTGAATAATATCCACATTTTCAAAAAGCGGTAAATGGTTTGCATTCATAATTTCCGTTACAATCGGTAAGCCGGTTTCTTTTTTTGCTTTTAAAAGAAGGTCGATACCGTCTGCCTTTAAGCCCTGGAAATCGTAAGGAGAAGTTCTCGGCTTGAAAGCGCCGCCTCTTAAAATATTAGCACCTGATTTTTTCACGCTTTTTGCAACTTCAATAATTTGTTCTTCTGTTTCCACTGAGCATGGACCTGCCATAATGCAAAAATTACCTCCACCGATTTTAACGTCACCCACTTCAATAACAGAATCCTCAGGATGGAATTTTCTGTTGCACTGTTTAAAAGGCTCGGAAACTCTTTTAACGGAGCTTACAATGTCGAGACTTCCCAATAAGTCCATATCTATTTTTGATGTATCTCCCACAAGTCCCAAAACGGTGTAATCTTGACCTTGTGAAATATGTACGTCCAAATTTTGTCCTTTAAGCCATGAAATAAGGTTATCCTTTTGCTGTTTTGTGGCATTTTGTTTTAATACTGCAATCATTTTTAAAATCTCCTTTAAATACAAAAAAGCTACACCGATTTGTGTAGCTTTCTAAAATCATTTGTTTTCTTTTTAGTTTGAAATCATACAATTTTATATTTGTTTGCAACACAAATCGTTATTACTCTGACTAAAGTAATAATAAAAGTAATATACAACTGCAAACAAAATTGAAATTGCCATTTTTTTCTCCCAAATAAAATTTTTCTTTTTTATGTATTATAGCACTTGATTTTGCGTTTGTCAAGTAAAATTTGCAAAAAAAATGAATTTTTATTCATTTTTTTAACATGTAAGCTTAAATATAAACTGTACCGACGGTGTACATTAATATTTACATAATAACTAATTTTTTATACACGCATAAAATCTTCAAGTGCAATATCCGCCATTATAAGTATGCTTTTTAAAGTTCCCTTTACAACCTCTGAATGGTTGGGAATAATTACAACATTTTTTCCATTGGAATATTTCATGTGACTTCCTTTTTGAGCCACAAAATAAAATCCGAATTTTTCAAGTTTGGAAATAACTTCTTTAGGTGTTAAAACAGGATATTTTGACCCCATTATATAGCTACCTCTATAGTGGTAATATATACATCGGAAAAAGGAGTTTGCGGTGCATTATTTTCATAATATAAGCATAGCGCTTCTTTTAAATTTTCAATGCTTTCTTCCATAGTTAAACCTTGCGATGTTACATTTGTGCTTACGTCCGTTGCAACATACCATTTTTCCTCTTTTTGAATTATAACAGTACATTTTACCGCCATAGTAACACTTCCTTTCAAAAATATATTATAACCATTACAATTATATTATACTTTTAAACTTAAAAAATGTCAAGCATAAAAAACATCTTTTTCATTCAAGCCCATATTTTTCTTTGAATACGGGAATATACTTTTCCAAATAGACAACCGCTTCTTTTCCGCCCTCTTCGTCCAAAATGGTTTTCGCTCTCAAAATTACGCTTTCAACCGAATCATCCAAATTGACGGCATCGTAATATGACAACATTCTTCCGACTTCCTCGTAATCTTCCTTTGTGTAATATGGCATAAATTACACTTCCTTTCATAATATATAGTTAATTTTTAACTTTATAT
>CAYPIJ010000026.1:0-16212 GCA_964410755.1 uncultured Oscillospiraceae bacterium
TTGTATAACAGAGGATGTATTTGTGAATGGAGGATGATTTATGGAATTCGATGCATCGGTGCTTAAAAGGGAAGAAAAGGCTATACTCAAGCTTAGGGCTTTATATAAGAAATACGGATATACTCAATATAAAATGAGTAAATTTGAGGAATACGATTTATATGTAAGAAATAAGGATTTTCTTGTTTCAGACAATATAATAACATTTACCGATACGGACGGTAAGCTTATGGCATTAAAGCCCGACGTAACACTGTCTATTGTGAAAAATGCAGAAGCTGTGGGAACACAAAAGCTTTATTATAACGAAAATGTATACAGAGTTTCAAAAGGTGCATATTCATATAAAGAAATTATGCAAACGGGTATTGAATGTCTTGGAGATATAGACTTTTATTGTGTTTTTGAGGTAGTTTCACTTGCGGCACAAAGCTTGAAAAGTATTAGTGATAATTATATTCTCGATATTTCCCACATGGGAATTATCTCGGAAGTTGTTGCTTCTCTCGGGTTGACTTTAACTCCCGACATTATAAAATGTATTAGCGAAAAAAATGAGCATGAATTGAAGAATATATGTGAAGCTCAAAATGTTGATGCTACAAAGCTTTTGAGACTTGTTTCTCTTTACGGTGCACCCGATATGGTAATTTCTGAGCTTGAAGATTTACTGGGTTCTTCAAACGAATTAAACGAGCTTAAAAAAATTACGGAATTGCTTAAAGGCTATGATTTTTATTCACATATAAACATTGATTTTTCTGTTGTAAACGATATGAGCTATTACAATGCAATTGTATTCAGAGGCTTTATTGAAGGAATTCCAACAGGTATACTTTCAGGGGGGCAATATGGAAGCTTAATGAAAAAAATGGGTAAAAATGCCGATGCGGTAGGCTTTGCCGTTTATCTTGATATGCTCGATCTTTTGCCCGACAAAGATAAGGACTATGATGTTGATACCGTTATACTTTATTCTTCCGACAGCGATACAGTTAAGCTTGATGAAGCGGTTAAAATGCTTTCGGAAAACGGAAAAAGCGTTTTTGCATCAAAATCAGTTCCCGAAAAATTAAAATACAGACAGCTTTTAAAGCTTAATGAGAAAGGTGTGGAAATAATCAATGCTTAATATTGCACTGCCAAAGGGAAGACTTGGAGAAAAAGTCTATGCCATGTTTGAAAAAGCCGGATTTGAATGTCCATCAATAAAAGAAACCAACAGAAAACTTATTTTTGAAAATGAAAAAAACGGAGTAAGATATTTTTGGGTAAAGCCATCCGATGTTGCAATCTATGTTGAAAGAGGTGCTGCCGATATCGGTGTTGCAGGTAAGGATATACTTCTTGAATACAATCCGGAGGTGTACGAGCTTTTGGATTTGGATATAGGTAAATGTAAAATGGCAGTTGCCGCAAAAGAAGATTTTCACGATAATCCACAAAAAACATTGCGTGTTGCCACAAAATTCACAAATATTGCGAAAAACTACTATTCATCAATAGGTCGTGATATTGATATAATTCACTTAAACGGTTCAATTGAAATTGCACCGATATTGGGACTTTCCGATGTTATAGTGGATATTGTTGAAACAGGGACAACTCTTAAAGAGAACAATTTGAAGGTTTTTGAAAGTATTGTTCCTATAAGTGCCAGAGTTATTGCCAATAAATCAAGCTTTAAATTTAAAAACGAAATAATCGAAAAAATAATTAAAAATCTTAAGGAGAGCAACCATGATTAAAATATTGAAATGTGGCGATGTTGATCGCAACGAAATTTTTGCAAGATGTGAAACCGAGATGAACGTTGAGGATATTGTTGCGGATATTATATATAACGTTCGCAAAAACGGTGACAAAGCCATTTTTGAATATTGCGAAAAATTTGACGGTGCAAAACTTTTCTCATTGCTTGTTTCGGAAGCTGAAATTGAAGAAGCTGTTAATGCGGTTGAACCGGAATTTTTGGATATTTTAAAAAGAGCGTCAGCAAACATAAATAAATTTCACGAAAAACAGAAACGAAACAGTTTTATCATAAACGATGAAGACGGAATTGTAATGGGACAAAAAATTATTCCCGTTGACCGTGCCGGTCTTTATGTGCCGGGTGGTACGGCTGCGTATCCATCCACCGTTTTAATGGATTCCATTCCGGCAAAAATTGCAGGTTGTAAAGAAGTTGTTATGGTAACACCGCCCGGTAAAGACGGAAAAATTAATCCTGCAATACTTGCAGCTGCATCTGTTGCCGGTATTGATAAAATATTTAAAGTCGGCGGAGCACAAGCTATTGCGGCTCTTGCTTATGGGACGGAATCTATTCCAAAAGTTGACAAAATAGTGGGACCGGGAAATGCCTTTGTTGCGGAAGCAAAAAAACAGGTGTTCGGCAAGGTTTCAATAGATATGATTGCAGGCCCCAGCGAAATTTTGATAGTTGCGGACGGTAAGTCTAATCCTAAGTATGTTGCGGCTGATTTGTTGTCACAGGCGGAGCACGATAAAATGGCAAGCGCTGTTCTTGTTACCGATAGCATTGAATTGGCAAACTGTGTCAGCGAAGAAATAGAAAAACAGCTTGCAATGCTTGAACGTTGCGAAATTGCGAGAGTATCCATAGATACAAACGGTAAAATTATTGTAGCCGATAATTTGGAAGAAGCAATTGACATTGCAAATGAAATTGCCCCGGAACATTTGGAGCTTTGTGTAGATAATCCTTTCGATTATCTTGATAAAATACGTCATGCAGGCTCTGTTTTTATGGGAAGATATTGTCCCGAAGCATTGGGAGACTATTTTTCTGGTGCTAACCATACGCTTCCCACAAGCGGTAGTGCAAAATTTTCAAGCCCGCTTTCTGTTGACGATTTTATAAAGAAAACACAGTATACCTACTATACAAAAGATGCACTGAATAAGGTGGCTGAAGATGTTGCCTTTTTTGCAAAAAAAGAGGGGTTAACGGCACACGCACGCAGTGCAACGGTACGCATGGAGGATTAATGTATGAGTAGATTTTTAAGTGAAATACATAAGTCCCTTGTTCCCTATACACCGGGGGAACAACCAAAGGAAATGAAATATATAAAGTTGAATACAAATGAATCACCATTTCCACCGTCGGAAAAAAGTGTTATTTATGCAAAAAATGCAGCCGAAAAACTTAATCTCTATTCGGATCCCGAATGCACAACTATTGTTAAAAAGCTTTCGGAAATGTATAGTGTGGGCACTGAAGAAATTTTGTTTACCAACGGTTCTGACGAAATACTGAATTTTGTATTTATGGCTTTTTGTGATAAAAATGTTGTTTTTCCCGATATAACTTATGGTTTTTATAAGGTTTTTGCCGATTTAAACAATGTTTCTTACGAAGAAATTCCTTTAAAAGAGGATTTTTCAATTGATATAAACGATTACATAGGGATAAATAAAAATATATTTATTGCTAATCCAAACGCTCCCACAGGAATACTTCTTTCTGTGGAAGACATTGAAAAAATTATAAAAAGCAATCCTGACAATATTGTTGTTATCGATGAAGCTTATATTGATTTTGGCGGTGAAAGCTGTGTTCCTTTAATACATAAATACGACAATTTAATTGTTACACAAACATTTTCAAAGTCACGTTCAATGGCAGGTGCAAGACTTGGTTTTGGTATTGCATCAAAAGAGCTTATTGCAGATTTAAATGCAATTAAATATTCCACAAATCCCTACAACATAAACAGTATGACTATGGCATCGGGATTGGGTATGCTTGAAGATGAAGAGTATACGAAAAAAAATTGTTTGGATATTATAAACACAAGAGAATATTTGAAAGATGAACTTAAAAAATTGGGATTTTCTTTTACAGATTCAAAAGCAAATTTTGTGTTTGCGAAACACGAAAGTATAAGCGGTGAAGAAATTTACGAAAAACTTAAAGAAAACGGAATTTTGGTACGTCACTTTTCGGGAAAAAGAATATGTGAATACAACAGAATTACAATAGGTACAAGAGAGCAAACAGAAGAACTTTTGAATGCCTTGAAGAAAATTATCGGAGGTGCAATATAATGAGAACTGCCACTATAAACAGAAAAACGGGTGAAACCGATATTTCTCTTAATTTGAATATTGACGGAATGGGAAAAAGCAACATAAAAACAGGTTGCGGATTTTTAGATCACATGCTTACTCTTTTTTCAAAGCATTCTCGTTTCGATCTTGAAATTTCTTGTGTTGGCGATACTTATGTTGACTATCACCATACCGCAGAAGATATAGGAATATGCTTGGGAAAAGCTTTTAAAGAAGCTTTGGGAGACAAAAAAGGAATTATTCGTTACGGAAATATGATTCTCCCCATGGACGAAGCACTTATTCTTTCCGCTGTTGATATATCGGGAAGAGGCTGCCTTACTTATGACCTTGAAGTTCCAACGGAAAAGGTTGGTGATTTTGATTGTGAGTTGTGTGAGGAATTTTGGCTTGCGTTTGTAAGATGCGCTGAACTTACATTGCACATAAAAAAGCTTGACGGAAAAAATTCACATCATATAATAGAAGGGTGCTTTAAATCCGTTGCAAGAAGCTTAAAAGAGGCTGTTGCAAAAGATTTGGATTTTCCCGATGAAATTCCGTCGACAAAAGGAGTTTTATAATGATAGCTATAATTGATTACGGAGTAGGAAATCTTTTTTCTTTGAAAAGCTCATTTTCCGCAATCGGAGAAGAATGTATTGTCACTGCTTCAATAAATGATATAAAAAAGGCGGACAGACTTATTTTGCCCGGTGTCGGTGCGTTTGGAGATGCAATGAAAAAGCTTGAAGATTCGGGTCTTGTTCCTGTTATTAAGGAAGAAGTAAATAACGGGAAACCGCTTTTGGGAATTTGCCTGGGAATGCAACTTTTATTTGAAAAAAGCTTTGAATATGGTGAGCATAACGGTTTGGGGCTTATAAAAGGCGAGGTGTGTCCTATTAAAGATGTTGTTCCCAATAATGCAAAAATTCCTCATATAGGTTGGAATGCATTGGAATTTAAACAAAAAAACGAACTTTTTAAGTATATAAAAGACGGCGATTTTGTGTATTTTGTTCATTCCTTTTATGCAGATAAATGTCAGAAAAATGTTATTGCAAATACGGAATATTATGTTCCCGTTACGGCTGCCGTATGCGAAAAATCGGTTTACGGTTGCCAGTTTCACCCTGAAAAAAGCGGTACGGTCGGACTTAATATTTTAAAAGCATTTTGCGAAATATAAAAAGGAGGAACTGAGAAATGAATATATTCCCTGCAATAGATTTGTATAATAAAAAAGCAGTCAGACTTTTAAAAGGTGATTACAATCAAATGACTGTGTATAGTGATAACCCCATAGAATTTGCACTTGATTTTGAAAAACAAGGTGCAAAATATATCCACATAGTGGATTTGGAAGGTGCAAAAAGCGGTGATGCTCCCAACATAGATTTAATTCGCAGTATCGTACAAACAACGTCTCTTTTCTGTGAAGTTGGTGGCGGAATAAGAAATCTTGACACAGCGGAAAAATACATATCCGCAGGTGTTGACAGAATAATTTTGGGAACTGCCGCTGTAAATGACGAAAAATTTCTTAAAGATGCAATAAAAGAATACGGTTCAAAAGTTGCTGTCGGTGTAGATATAAAAGACGGATATGTTGCGGTAAAAGGTTGGACTGAAAAATCAAATTATTCATGTTTTGATTTTTGCGAAAAAATGCAAGCTTTGGGTGTTAGTGACGTTATATGCACGGATATTTCAAAAGACGGTGCAATGAAAGGTACAAACCACGAGCTTTATAGGGAGCTTTCCGAAAAATTTTTAATGCAGATAACGGCTTCAGGTGGAGTTTCTACTTTGGAGGATATAAGAAAGCTTGCATCACTTGGAATTTACGGTGCAATTATAGGAAAAGCATATTACACAAGTGCAATATCGATTAAAGAAGCATTGGAGGCGGCAAAATGATTACAAAAAGAATTATTCCGTGCTTGGACGTTAAGGACGGAAGAGTTGTAAAAGGTGTAAATTTTCAAGGTTTATCCGATGTTTCTTCTCCCGTTGACCTTGCGGATTATTATTCAAAAAACGGTGCAGATGAGCTTGTTTTTTACGACATTACCGCATCTTCCGACGGAAGAAAGCTTTTTACAGACATTTTGTGTCGTGTTGCTGAAAGAGTGTTCATTCCTCTTACTGTTGGTGGTGGGATTAATACTCTTGAGGATTTCGACAGAGTTTTAAAATGTGGTGCCGATAAGGTAAGTGTAAATTCCGGTGCTATTAAAAATCCGTCACTTATATATGAGGCTGCAAAACGTTACGGAGATCAATGCGTTGTTATATCGGCAGATGTTAAGCGTGTTGACGGTATTTTCAGAGTTTTTGCCAAAGGTGGCAGAGAAAATACAGGTATGGAAGCAATTGAATGGATAAAAAATTGTGTTAATTCAGGAGCAGGGGAAGTTGTCTTGAATTCCATAGATACCGACGGTGTAAAAAAGGGATTTGACCTTGAAATGTTGAAAGCAGTTTCCGATGCGGTTTCTGTTCCGGTAATAGCTTCCGGCGGTGCAGGAAATATTGAAGATTTTATTACACTTTTTAAAAAGCTTCCAAAGGTAGATGCCGGTCTTGCGGCTTCTATATTCCATTTTGGTGAAGTAAATATAAAGGATTTAAAAAATAAACTTGCCGAAAACGATATTCCGGTGAGAATTTTGGAGGATTAATTATGATTAATATTGACGAATTAAAATTTGACGAAAAGGGATTAATTCCCGCAATTGTTATAGATGCTGTTTCAAAAAAATTGCTTACTTTGGCTTATATGAATAAAGAAAGCCTTAAAATTTCCATGGAAAAAGGTTTAACTTGTTTTTGGAGTCGTTCCAGAAATGAGCTTTGGTTAAAAGGCGAAACAAGCGGAAATTATCAACACATTGTATCCATTACCGCAGATTGCGATAAAGATGCACTTCAAATAATGGTTGAAAAAGACGGTCCTGCTTGCCATACAGGAAGTGAAAGCTGTTTTTCCAATCCTGTGTGGGAAAGCGATAGCTTGTCGGAATTTTCTTTTGACGGACTTTATGAACTTATTAAAGGCAGAAAAACCAATAAACAAGAGGGCTCTTATACAACCTATTTGTTTGAAAAAGGTATCGATAAAATTTTGAAAAAGGTTGGCGAAGAGTCAACAGAGGTTATAATTGCAGCAAAAGCAAACGACAAAAAAGAAACAGTTTACGAGCTTGCCGATTTGGCTTATCATGCTCTTGTTTTAATGGTTGAAGCGGGAATATCTGTTGACGATATACGAAAAGAACTTGCTTCAAGACACGTTATAGACCATAAAGTAAAACAGGAAAAAATGACAAAATGACGGATTTGCATATTCACACAACTTATTGTGACGGAAAAAACACTCCTGAAGAAATTGTTGTGGAAGCAATAAAAAAGGGGATAGAGTGTATTGGATTTTCCGCTCATTCGTATACTTTTTTTGATGAATCTTACTGTATGAAAAAAGAAGATTACGAAAAGTATAAAAAAGAGATAAATTCATTAAAAGACAAATACGCACAAAAAATAAAAATTCTTTGTGGAATTGAACAGGATTTCTATTCCAATATGCCTATTGATGATTTTGATTATGCGATAGGCTCCGTTCATTATATAAAAAAATGCGGTCAATATATTCCTATTGACGAAAATGCGGATATTTTGCTGGAAGCTGCCGAAAAATATTACGGTAGTGATATGATTTCTCTTGCTGTTGATTATTTTGAAACAGTTGCTAAACTCCAGAAAAATATTGATATAATAGGTCATTTTGACTTGATTTCAAAATTCAACGAAAATGAATGTCTGTTTTCGGAAAAAGACGAAAGATATGTCATTGCGTATAAAAAAGCAATTGATTCTCTTGTTTCTTTGAATGTTCCTTTTGAAGTAAATACAGGTGCAATCTCGAGAGGTTATAAAACCACAGCATATCCCGGCATTGAACAATTGAAATATATAAAAGAAAAAAACGGTAAAACGATTTTGTCAAGCGATAGCCATTCAAAAAATACACTTTGTTTCGGCTTTGATAACGAAATGATAAAACTTAAAAATTTAGGTTTTGAGATTTAAGTAAAGTGAGTTTGTTGTGAAATAAAATTTGCTATATTGAAAATATTCCTTTAGATAATAAATAAGAGATAAAAGATAATAGTACAAAAGCGGCATAGCAATTATGCTGTTTTTTGTTTATTCACCATTATCTTTTATCTCTTCTCTTAGGCAAGCGTGCTTGTCGCTTTTGGTGCGGATAACAGGGCTTGAACCTGCATGAAATTGCTTTCATACGGATCTGAACCGTACGCGTCTGCCAATTCCGCCATATCCGCATAATATCAACATAGAATATTTTACCATATTTTTAATGTTTTGTCAAGAGGTTTTTTATATTGAATTGAAATTGATATTTTTACTTTAAATTTTGATATAAAAAATATGGTTTTCGTAAGGAGTTTTTTTAAAAATTCCGAAATTTTATCCCCTAAATCGGACATCTTTATACCTACTTTTGGGAAAACTTTAATTTTGGGGTTGACAAATGAAAAAAATGTGTTATAATACTCTTGAAAACACAAAAAAGGGTCCCCGATTTGAAACAATACAGTCCCCATTTTGAATGAATTTGGATTTGACTGTTGACTAATCGAAAAATTGTGTTATAATATTTTTAAAATGAAAAAGAAAGGAAAAGTATGGGTATATAACATATATATTGTCCGTACAAAGTGAGAAAAATGTTTAAATAAATTGATGCTGTTGCAAAGAAAAAACTTTATCTCAATTTTAACAAAGAAAACGAAAAAGCTTATCCCATGGACGTTGATTTTTACATAAATCTTGACGGTTGCGATGTGGATATGCAAACAGGGCTTGTCGTAACGCAAAACGGCAATTATGTTGGAGGATATTACATTGATGTTATCAGAGACGATGCACATTATCCTGCAACGGGATTTTACTTGGAAACAAACAGTAAAATTCTTTTTAACGGAGAAGCTTTGAATGAAACAACGAGAAGAAAAATTACGGAAGATGACGGAATTGTAATTTGCGGTGAAGACTACAATTGCCTTTTCTATCCAATAATCGAAGATGAAAACGAATATTATATGGAATATTCAAAAGAAAATAACACAGTTGGTATAGTAAGTACTTATAACGGGATTGTTAAAAGCGAAAGCAGAGTAATGACAAAATACGGCTTTTCTTTTTCAAGAAATATGGATTTCATAAAAGACAATGCCGAGCTTACTTTTGACGATGTTTGCTGTCTTAACAGAAGTATGGGTTGTGCGTGCATAGTTAACGAGAGAGGGAAATTGAGATGAAATTAGAAATATTTGTATCCGTAAACGGCGGTGTAACTTTGGAAGAGGCAATAAGCCTTGCAAATGAAAAAAGAAACGATTACGACGAAATTGTTATAATTTTGGGCGAAGGTGAATTTTTCAGAGAAAAAACAATAGAGCTTACAAAAAATGAACTTCAATTTGGAAAAGCGAAGGTTATTTTCAGAGGAACAGGTGACAAAAAAACCATAATCTCGGGTGCTGTTGCCGTTGATTACAAAGATTTTGAAAAAGCTCAAAACGACAGAATAAGACCTGAAATGGAAGGTAAGGTTTTAAGCGTTGACCTTAAAAAGTATGGAATTAAAGAAGTCGGTAAGCCTTTTATGAGAGATTCCGACAACGATCTTTTGACTTCTCAAGCAGAACTTTTTGCAGATGATGAAGAAGCAGAAATTGCAGGATTTCCAAAGAATAAAAAACGTTTGAAAATACATACAGAGGATATTGTAAGATTTAGACAAGGAATTCCCTGGGATGAAAATTATCCGGATCCTTACTGTGAAAAGCCCGATGTTTCGGACAAATGTGCAATATTTAAATATAATTGCAAAGAGGGCGATAATTGGGGGAAAGCTCACGATGCTTATATTTACGGCTATTTCGGTGCAGGATTTTTCTCTTATTCAGTTCCTGTTGATATTGACACAGAAAGCAAAACAATTAAATTAAAAGACCTTCAAGTGCTCAGAGGTTGTGATTATTACAATTCTTACAGTGTTAAAAATCTTTTGGAAGAGCTTACTGAAAAAGGCGAATATTATATTGACTCTGAGTCTTTGATTTTGTACTATTATCCCAAAAAGCCTTTTACAAAAGGAACAAAATTGAGAGTTTCAAACTTGACAGAACCTCTTATCGCTTGCGAAAACATTTCAAATGTTCAATTTGAAAATATTGTTTTTGAATGTACGAGAGATATGGGTGCATATTTGGAAAATACAGATCACGTTACATTCTCGGATTGTATTTTCAGAAACATCGGTACAGTTGCAATTGATTTCGGTAAAGGCTTTAAGAAAACAAACTTTAAAGCAAGAGAATATTTGGATCCGACAGAATGGACGGATTTGCCATTTGAAAAACGTACAATCGGCAATATAAAAACACAAATGCACAATAGCCCAATGACACAACGTGACGGCGGATACGACAACCTTATTTTGAATTGCAAAATTTACAATATCGGTTGTGGCGGTATTATTCTTGACGGTGGCGACAGAATGAATTTGCTTAAAGGTAACAATAGAGTTGTTGGCTGTGAAATTCACGATTTTAATCGTCTTGAATCAGGTTACAGACCTGGGGTTGGTGCATTTGGTTGCGGAAATACCGTTTCATATTGTAAAATTTATAACGCACATCAACAGGCTTGGTGTGCAACAGGTAACGATAATGCAATAGAATATTGTGAAATTTACAATTGTTGTAAGGATAATGCAGATAACGGAGCTATCTATTGTGGATCTTCTCCTGCTGTTTCCAGAAATTCATTCAACACAATGATTAGAAATAACTATTTCCATGGTAACGGCTCACAGGATTATGATTTTACTTATGACGAAAAGCCGAAGGATTTCCATTCAACGACTTTTGATATTTACCTTGACGGTCACCCGGGTACAACTGTTTCGGGTAATATTTTCGAGGCGAGTGCTGTTGAATGTGCAATTTTCATAAATTGTAATGCACATTATGATACTGTTTACGGAAACGTGTTTATAGATGTAAACGGAATTAATCACCAAATTCAGAGAAATTATTCATATAATCCTTATGAAATTTTCAATATGAATGAAAGACAGACCGAAAAATGGAAAAAAGCATATCCTAAAATGCAAAATTATACCAATATGGAAGGTATAGACCACGCAGGACACGAAATTATCAATAATACACATATCGGTAAAGGTCAAATGATTAATTTGGAATATGCGGTTCATAAGTATGAACAAAATGTTCATTATGATGAAATGCCCGTATATTTGGAAGAACTTATTGAAAGATTGAAATAAATTTGCGTTAAAAACAAGGACTTGTAATGATGCTTATTTTATTAACACAAAAACCGAAAATTAAACGGAGTAAAAATGTTTTTTATTCCGTTTTTTTGTTGACATTTTGTGTGCGTTATGTTAAAATATCATTAAGATAAAAATTTAATTTAAGAGGTATGAAAAAAGTGAAAATAGTTTTACAAAGAGTGTTTGAAGCAAGCGTTAAAATAGAAGAAAAAATTGTCGGCAAAATAGGAAAAGGTTACCTTCTTTTAATAGGTGTTTCCAATGAAGATACAAAAGAAATAGCGGACAAAATGATTGAGAAAATATCAAAATTGAGAATTTTTGAGGACGAAGACGGCAAAACGAATTTGAGTATAGATAAAGTTGGTGGTGAAGTGTTGGCAGTATCGCAATTTACACTTTATGCCGACTGTAAAAAAGGAAATCGTCCGAGCTTTATAAATGCAGGCAAGCCCGATATGGCGGAGGAGCTTTACGAATATATTTTAAAAAGATGTGAAGAATTGTTCGGAAAGGTCGAAAAAGGAGTTTTCGGTGCGGATATGAAAGTCTCACTCATAAATGACGGTCCTTTTACGCTTGTTTTGGACAGTAAAGAAATTATATAAAACACATAAAATTTGAAAGGAAGAAAAAACAATGAAAAATTGGCTTAACAATGCGGTGGTATATGAAATATATCCGCAATCATTTTACGATACAAACAACGACGGAATAGGAGATTTGAGGGGAATAATTGAAAAATTGGACTATATACAGGAGTGCGGTTTTACGGCTATTTGGCTCAATCCTATAAACAAAAGCTCATTTCGAGATGCAGGTTACGATGTGACGGATTTTTATGTAGTTGACGAACGTTACGGAACGGTTGAAGACTACAAAGAGCTTTGTGACGAGGTTCATAAAAGAGGTATGAAAATAATTTTCGATCTTGTTGCGGGTCATACATCAATAGACCACCCCTGGTTTAAAGAGTCTTGCAAGGACGAACAAAACGAATATACAAACCGTTATATATGGACTGACGATACATTTGATAACCCTGAGGGAATGGCTGGTTATAGTGAAAGAAACGGAAATTATATAACAAACTTTTTCTGGAATCAACCTGCACTTAATTACGGTTATGCTCACCCTGACAAAAATAAATCTTGGCAGTTGCCCGTTACTCACCCGGATTGCGTTGCAACAAAGGAAGAACTTAAAAAAATAATTGATTTTTGGATAGACTTGGGAACAGACGGTTTTAGAGTTGATATGGCTGCATCGCTTATAAAAGGTGATTTTGACGGAAGCTTTATGAAAGCATTTTGGAAAGAAATAAGAGAGCATATAGACGTAAAAAAACCGGAATGTCTTCTTATTTCAGAATGGGGACTTCCTGCAACCTCAATTAATTCGGGTTTTGACCTCGACTTTTTGCTTCATTCCGAAATTCCTGCCTATACCTCACTTTTCAGAGCTGAAAAAGGCAGAAATACAACAAGATTTTGGCTTGGAAACAGCTATTTTCATAAAGAGGGAAAAGGAAATATCAATACATACCTTGACCGCTTTATGTATGATTTGGAAGAAACAAAGGGAAAAGGTTATATCGGACAAATTACCGGAAATCACGATATTCAAAGAATTGCTTACAAAAGAGACGTTGAAGAAATAAAAGCTGCTTATGTCTTTTTGTTTACAATGCCCGGTGTTCCTTTTGTGTACTACGGTGACGAAATAGGTATGGCTTATATTGAGGGCTTAAAGTCCAAAGAGGGTGGATACAACCGTACGGGTTCAAGAACTCCTATGCAGTGGAACAATGAAAAAAATCACGGTTTTTCAGAAAGCGATACTCCATATCTTCCAACCGATGAAAGAAAAAATGCACCAACTGTTGAAAAACAGTTAAATGACGAAAATTCACTTCTTAATTTTACCAAAAATCTTATTTCAATACATAAAGAAAATAAGTCTCTTTGGGCAGAAGGTGATTTTGAGGTTTTGAGAGCGAATTATCCTTTTATTTACAAAAGAAAAGGCGAAAATGAAAGTATTCTCGTTGCGATAAATCCGTCAAAATATGAATATACTTGCGATATTCCTGAAATTTCGGAAATTTTGCTTTCTCAAAACGTAAAAACAGATAATAAAAAGCTTTTGATGGGCGGTGTAAGCTTCATTGTTGCAAAAGTTAAATAATTTATGTAATAGGAGAAAATGAAAAATGGTTAACAAAGAAAAAATGCTTGGCGTTATGCTTGACTGTTCAAGAAATGCCGTAATGACTGTTGAATCGGTAAAACATTATGCGGATATTATAAAAAAAATGGGATATAATACCATAATGCTTTATACGGAGGATACCTACGAGGTTGATAATCAGCCGTATTTCGGTCATTTGAGAGGAAGATATTCAAAAGAAGAAATGAAAGAAATGAACGCATATTGCGAAAGTATAGGTATTGAGCTTGTTCCATGTATTCAAACTCTTGCACACTTAAATGCAATATTTAAGTGGGGAAATGTGTATGGTTGTGTAAACGATTGTGACGATATTTTGCTTGCGGAAGAAGAAAAAACATATCAGCTTATTGAAGATATGATTTTAACACTTTCGCAGTGTGTTACAACAAGAAAAATTCATATAGGTATGGACGAAGCTTACAGAGTAGGAACAGGAAAATATAGAACAGCACACGGAGAAAAAGACAGATTTGAAGTTATAAACAATCACCTTCACAGAGTTTGCGATATTTTGAAAAAATACGATTTTGAACCTATGATTTGGAGTGATATGTTTTGTAAGTTGGCAATGGATACTCAAAGTCAATACGATTTTTCAAACAGTGAAAAAATTCTTGAAAAGGCAAGCTTGCCCGATAATGTTTCTCTATTTTACTGGGACTACTATTCAACGGACTACGACCATTATGTGAAAAATATAGAAACAAACAAGCTTTTTAAAAGAAAAGTTTATTTTGCAGGTGGTGCATGGACTTGGAGAGGTTTTGCACCCGATAACGACTTTAGTATTAAAACAACAAAACAGGCACTTAAAGCCTGCGAAGCTTGCGGTGTTGACGGAATAATTATGACTGTTTGGGGCGATGACGGAGGAGAATGCTCCAAATATACAATTTTGCCTTCACTTATGTATGCGGCGGAAGCATCAAAAGGAAATTACGACCTTGAAAGCGTAAAATCAAAATTTAAGGAAATTATCGGAATTGATTTTGACAGCTTTATGCTTTTTGACAAAATCGATATGCCCGAAATAAGAAAGTCTTTTAGTGGGAAAATGGATAATGCAGGAAAAGAATTTTTGTACAGCGATGTATTTATGGGTGTAACCGATTTTGCTTGCAAGGAAGAATATATGCAATATTACGAAAAACTTTGTAATGATATAAAAAAAGTGAGCGAAAAGGGTGAATTTGAATATATTTTTGACTTTTACGAGAAGTTTGCCGATGTTCTTTCAATAAAGGCAACGCTCGGAATAAGAACAAGAAAGTTTTACACGAAAAAAGACAAGGAAAAGCTTAAAGGAATAATAAAAGATTATGAAGCTTTAATTGTTAAGCTTGAAGAATTTCACTGTTTGTTCCAAAAACTTTGGTTTAAAGAAAATAAACCTCACGGCTTTGATATTCAGGATATTTGTTTGGGCGGTCTTATTCAAAGAATTAAAAGCTGTAAAAACAGACTTGAATTGTACGTTAACGGCGATATAAAGGAAATTGAAGAACTTGACGAACCGGTGTTGGACGAAATAAGAGGCTATCATTGGGGCAGAATTGTTAGCTCCAACGTTTTAACATTCGGTTTTTAAAATAAGATAAGTAACGAAAAAAATCTCTTTTCATATAATATGTGTGAAAGGGGATTTTTTTATGAGTAATATTATTTTTTATGCACTTACCGTATTTTTTACAGGCTTTGGTATGATTTCTTTTTTTATGTATATTATTGATTTTTTCTATGAAACAAAATATTTGAAAAATAAGAAAATTTACACTTTTTTCATTGCGAAAAATGAAGCTTGTGCAATAGAAAACATTACAAGAGGTATTATTTTCAAAATGAGAAAGGCGGATTCGGGTATTTGCGACCATAAAATTTTTGTTGTTGACGATAACTCCACAGACGGTACATACAATATTTTGAAAAAAATTTCCGAGCGTGAAAAAAGCATTGATGTTATAAAAAATAACGATTGCATAAAAAAGGTAATAAATAGCATAAAAATGTGATTTTTTTACAAAAAAGCTTTACAAATCAAGTAAAATGTGTTATAATAGTTATATAGGATAAACTTATTTTTGCGTTTTTGGTGTAAAAATAAGCTAAATTTTAAATAGTGATAAAAATTTATCTTTTTATCACTTGGAAAGGACAGGCTATGTACGTTCATATCGGTGCTGATTTTGTTCTTCATAAAAACGATATTTTGGGGATTTTCGACCTTGACAGTATTTATTTATCTGAAAGTGTGAAAGTTCACCTTAAAAATCTTGAAGAAGACAACAGACTTATTAATATTTCCGACGATATTCCAAAATCGGTGATTTTTGCCTTTTTTGGCGGTGAAGAAGTGGCGTATATGTCTCCTTTGAATTCAAAAACAATACAAAACAGAAAAAATATATACAGTAAAGGTTAGGTGCTATTATGACGGAAGAATTAAACGAAAAAGTCGAAACCGTGTATGACGAAAATCAAATACAGGTTCTCGAGGGGTTGGAAGC
>CAYPIJ010000027.1:0-16113 GCA_964410755.1 uncultured Oscillospiraceae bacterium
GTTTTTTATTCAATACAATTTTACCATACTTTTAATCTTAAGTAAAGGTGTTGTTTTGTTACTTTTGGTATATTTTTGTTACCTCTTTTTACGGTAGAAAAAAGGAAACTCCAAAAAAGGATTTCCTTTTTTGCAAAAATGTACTTTTAATTTTTAGCTTCTTTTATTACTCTCTTTAACGTAAGCGGTTTTAAAACATTTTCACCGTCTGTTATCATAAGTTCAAGTGAAGTATCGCTATCGTAATTATCGGGCACTTTAAAGCTTACACTTACATTGTTTTTACTGTTTTTTGTGAGTGTTTTGCTTTCAAAAGTAACGCCTGTAAGTCTGCTGAATTTGTAAGTTCCCAAAACAACATTAATTGTTTGTCCATCTGAAATACGATTATCAATTTTTATATTTGCGGTTAAATCTAATCCCTTACAATTTTCAAAATCCGCAATATCTACAACCGTATTACCGTTTTTGAAAGTAATATCGGAAGTTTCGATTGTACCGTATTCATAAGTTTTTGAAACTACTTTTCCGTAAACATCAGAAAGGTAAACAGTATATGTTCCCATATAATCAATGCTGTTTACGGAAGTATCAAAATCAAAATTCAATTTTCCTTCATTATCTGCAGTAAGAACATTTGTATATCGTACAATTTCTTTATTACCGTTTGCAAAATCGTCTTTACTTGTATTCGGATTTGTTACCAAAGCTGTTACCATACTGTTAGGCTCAAAACCGCTTGCTGTAACATAAACATTGAAATTTGACTGATTTGCTTCACAGCTGTCAATATGCGGATTGAACACTTTTCTTGCTGTTTGAGCTTTTGAAAGCAATGTATAGATTTCTTGTTCCTCTTTTGCTTTGTCGTTTGTTCCGTTTATCAAAGCCTCATATTTTGCATTCAATTCCGATTTTACGGTTTCGTCGTCATATTCATAATTATTTTCAGTCATTTTTGTAACTTCGTCTTTCAAAAGTGAAAATGCATAATCATACGAAATTGTGTCGGGGTCTTTTACTTCAAAAGTTGCGGTTGTTTCCAATGTATATTGACTTTGTTTGGAAAGTCCCGTTGCAACAGCTTTTATGTAATATGTACCTGCTTCAAGATCACCTGTTTCAACTGCGGTTGCCATATTATCTTCAAAAACTTCTGTTTCAAGAACAGGATTTGAATAATCTACATTCTTAGATACTGTAATATTGTATTTTGTTAATGAAGGATTGTTTCCGTAATATACAACAAGCTTTTTACCGTTTTGTGACGGATATACATTAAACGATGTTTCAGTTTTCAAAAGGTCGTTCGTATTTGCGGAAATATTTCCTATTTCTGACATTTTAATTTGCTTAAGCTCTGAATTACTTGTAAAGCTATCTTTCAATGTAAAATCTTGTTTGTCGTAATCATTGAAATATGATTTATCCAAAGCTACAGTATTGTTATTTTCAAGTTTTCCGTTATATGTCATTAATTCGTTAATTGTATTGTCTCCTTCTTTATGATTCGGAGTTTCATAAACAGGATTTACAGTTCCAAAAGAAACGTTTCCAACGATTTGCGAATTCCATGGTGCAAAGAACGGCTTTCTTTCCAAAGACTTTGCCAAAGCGCCGTCAAAGGCTGTTTTGTAAGCTGATGTTTCTGCTCCTTCAACAATATTTTTTGTGTCTTTATAAAGTTGACCGTCATTTCCGTAAAGGTCTTCGCCCCAAGTCATTCTTGTTTGAGCTCTGATACCTCTTGTAATATTAAGAAACATATTATTGTCAAACTTGTTATTCATACCCATTCCGATATGTATAGGGTGAACCATATCATTCATAACATTATGATGCATATTTACGCCGCCAAAGCCGTCGTCGGAATAAAGTGCCGCAAACAAAACTTCTTTACCGTCAAGACCAACTTTATTCAAATGGTGAATGTAGTTATAGGAAACTTCGTTTCCGTATTTTGTATTACTTTTTCCGAAATATACAGCACCGCCATCATCAATCTGACGTGAAACGTTGTACATTTCATTTTTTGTAATTTGATTGTTTACACCTATTGCATGAACAGCATGTGTAGCGGAAGAGTCACCAATTATATTGTTTTCAATTGTATTTCCAACGTTATCTGTAACACCTGTTGTTGCTATACCCGAATGGATAATACCACCCGAATGATAAGAAGTTGCACAATTTAAAATTACATTGTTGATGATTTTTATGTTGTCGGGAGTGATAGTTTTTCCACCGACACCTGAAAACATAACAAATCTTCCTGCCAATTCGTAAGCGTTGTTAGAGTCTATTGTAATATTTGTTGATTTTTCAATTTTTATTGCGTTTTCGGTATCCAAAAATCTGAAATCACAATTTTTTACCGTTACGTTATTACAATTCTGCATTAAAATTGCATTTCCTTTTAAGCCTCTGAAAGCTATATTTTCAATGCTTACATTATTCACATTTGAAAGATACATAAAGTGTGAATATAAAGTATCTGTTGTAATTTCAACAGTTTTTGCTTTGTAATCTGCCGGAAGAATACAATAAAGCTTACCTGCTCCCATATCTATTGCATATTCACCTACAGCGTCAAGCTCTTCCAAGACATTGTTTACATAGAATTTTGCGTTATTTCTTACTTGAACGGAAGAAGTAATGTTTCCGTTTGCTTCAAGCTTTTTAATGTCGCTGTAATCCCATCTGTAAGTAGCATTAAATGAGCCTTTCATAAACAAATCGTCAATATTTTCCCATTTATTAACATTTTCATCTTCTACGCTGAAAGTTGTATCATATTGGTCATTTATTGCCGTTAAAAATCCGTTGTTTGGGTATCTGGAAAAAATAAGCTTTTCATTGTCGAAAATAAGAGCTGTATCCTTTGTGGGATTGCAATATCCGTTCAAATCAAGCTCCAAAACATTTGGTCTTGCCGTTTGTTTAAGTCTTTTTAAAACGTTGGGGTCGGTAACGTGCTTAAAGTCGTTTGTATTTATCTTTTTTGTGCCTGTAAATACAGTGCCGTTTTCACCTTTAATTGTGATTTTCTTGCTATCACTACCGCTGTGATTGCTATTCATAACAAAAGATGAATCAACGTAATATTCACCTGTCTTTACATTGATAGTTACATTTTTGTTAATGTCTTTCATAGTATCTCTGACTTTTTCCAAAGTAGCAAAGGGACTTTCAAAAGAACCGTCCCCTGTTACATCACTACCCGAAACAGAAACATATATAGTTTCTGTTTCGTCTGTAGCAAAAGCTGTAAGAGAAAAACCGAAAAGCATTGCGGAAGTTGTAAGCAAGGCTACAACTCTTTTTAAATTTTTCATTTTTTTCGTTCTCCTTTACGAAATTTTTTTCAATTTCAATTATTGTTTTGCAGTTTGAACCGCTTTGTGAATATCCTCTGTAAGCTGGTCGAATGTTCTGTCAACGCTTACGCTTGAACTACCCAAAATTGTATGAACAGTTGTTTTTTGAGTATCGTTTAAAGCAAGGTAATCGTCAATGTTTATTCCCAAATAATCGGCATTAGCCTTTGTGAGAATTTCAAACATATATGTCGGATCTGCACCCCAACCGTGTGAACAAGAGTTTATGCTGTGAACAAATATATTCTTTGCATATCTTAATCTAAGCTCATCAAAGTTTTTGCAATTTCCGTTCATAGTTGCCTTATTAACCGTGTTATGGTCGGAGTCCTTAAATTGCTTTTGTGAAAATGCATAAAGGTTTACTCCGTTTTGGTCAATCTTTTCAAACTCGGTAATGTCGTTATGCTTAAATTGAACATTGTTTTTGAAAAGCGGGTCTGATTTACCTTGATTGTAATATTCCAAAATTGCCGATTTGAAAACCGTGTCCTTATACTGCGTATAATCTGTTCCCTCAATTTTAACATTGTTGTTTTTAAGTTCGGGATACAAAATTGAAGCCAACTGTTTTTTATCCAATGAAGCAAAGTCGGAATTATCCATATCTATGGCATTAAACGCACCGGTTAAAAGTACTGCAAGGTGGCTTTCATCCTGAGGATTGGAGAATGAACTGTAAATATCCTCAATAAGTGCGTGCTTTTCCGGTAAGCTTTCCATCGGTCTTAAATGTATATCGCCCAAAGCGTTTTTACGTATTCTGAAACGTCCACCATTTTCAACTCTTGTTGGAGTTTGGTCAAGTGCGGCAAATACTACGTTTCCGTTTACGCTTACAAACTGCAATACACCGCCGGGAACTGTAATAGCACCAAGCATACAATCTACCCATTCGCCCTCTTTTACTCCGTTTAAGGCAGGTATTTCAAGGAAATATTTTCCTTCCTTTTGGAATTCCATAACGCTTTCTTTAAATATGAACAAGTAACTGTTTGTTGTGTCATTTTCCATTTTATAGTCAACGCCCTGGTAACCGCCACCGTCTGCCATTTTATCCATTTTCATTTGGAAGCAAAGAACTTGATTTTGTGTGTTTGTGTTTACAATACCGTCTGCTCTTGTGTCTTCGGGTGAACTGAATGTAAGAGTTGTTCCGTTATATTTAACTGTTCCCTTCCCCGGATTCCATTCTGTTTTATCGTTAAGCAAAAAGTCGGGTGTTGCAAATTCAACTTCAACAAAGAACGGAGAACGTTTAATAAAGTTGTAGATTTCTTCTTCAAGTTCTTCAAGCTCGGTAGCATTTTTTGAATTTTTATACAAATCTCCGGAACGTGTAACAAGCTCGTTTAAGTTTGTCATAAATTCTTCCGTATATTTAACATCGCTTGATTTAACCTGTGCTTCAAGCTCTAAAAGTGCATCGTAAGCAATCTTCAAGCTATCCTTATCAACTTCATTTTCTTTTGCTGTTTTAAATGCGTAAGGAGCGCCTTCGCTTCCCTGTTCAAATTGGTCTTGTCTTGCAAGTCCTATTCCGTAAACCTTCCAATAGTAAACAGTATCATTCAAAAGTGAATCAACCGTATAAGCATTTACATCCCAGTTTTCGGTAAGTGTTTTTTCCAAAACAACGTTTTTAAGCTCAGGGTCTGTTGCAATAACAAGCTTATACTGTGTAGCACCCTGCAACGGGTCCCAAGAAAAACGAATTTCTTTTGTTTGAACATTTGTCTGTCCGTTTGAGGGATATCTGAGCTTAAATGTATCGTCAACGTGCATCAAACGGTCATAACCCTCCTGAAGTCCGATTTCTTCCATTTTTATTTCGAGAAGCTCGGGCCACTGTTTTGCAACCTCACTGTCTTCTTTCAAGGTCCAGTTTTGTGAAGAAGCATCAACAAAAAGGCTTTCGTCGTATGTATAAGACGGATTTCCCGCTTTTGTTGAGTTCAAAGCGGAAATATCGATTTCTTTTCCGTTTCGTTCTATTGTTTTAGAACCATATTTTTCAATTTCGTCAACAGAACCTGTTGTTTCGGGAGCACCGATACCAACGTTTCCGTATATGGTAACATCATAAGGTGCAATAAACGGGTCTCTGGTAACGGCAGTTTTTAAAACAGGCCATTTTTCAACCCATTTTGAATTTTCCGCAGCTCTTTGAGCCTCAACCTTTTGTCCCTCATGCATGGAATACCATGTCATACGAGAACCGACAGTGCCGGAGGTTGCCATATCGATTGACAAGTTGTAATTATATTGCATACCGTAGCCCATACCTATAATTGTGGAACGGTTTGCATTATAAACTACATTGTGATGCCAATTTGCAAAAGCATAAGCATCGTCGTTGTAAAGTCCGCAATAAAAATTTTCTCTGTTCAAGTGGTGAATGTAGTTATAGGCAATTTCACAGCCGTTATATGAAACAGCTTTACCAAAGTAAATTGCACCACCGTCGTGAATATTTTTTGCTTGGTTTACAATTTCGTTGTGGTGTACCTTATTGTCTACACCGACATAAGAAATTGCATAAGAACCGTTACAATCCTGGATAACGTTGTTGGAAATCTCTGCTCCCATTGTTCCAACCCAGTCATTGTTGTTATAACCTGCGTTAAATGCACCGCTGATATTTGAGGGAACAAAATCACATGAAACAATTCTGTTGTTTGTAAATTTAAGATTGCCCAATTCATATTCCAAATTTGTCATATCGGGAGTTCTTACACTTACAAAACCACCACCGGTATTGTAGTTGTAGTTACCGTCGATTGTAATGTTTTTACAACGTTCACCTGCTATGGTATAGGTTCCCTGAATAAATGTAAAATCGCAATTTTTAATTGTTACATTTTCCATATCGTTACCCACAATTGCTCTTTTGCCCATTTTTGTAAAGCCGATACCGTCAATTGTAAGATTTTTTATGCCGTCTGTTTTCAAAAAGTCGTCCTTATGGAAAGTACAAATTTCAACGGTTGCATTTTTCAAGGTATAGGGCGGATAGAAATAGAGAATATTTGTATCCCTGTCTACATACCATTCACCGGGGATATCGATTTCTTCCAAAAGGTTACAACCGTACCATCTTGAGCCTGCTCTGTGAGATGAAAAACTTTGTCCCACCGTTTTTATTCTTTTTGCCTTTGAATCAACACCGGATGTTTTTGTTCTGTTGAAAAAGTAGTCAGCCTGAAAATAACCGCTTATTCTAAGGTCATTTGCTCTTGTCCAACGAGATGGATTTGCTTCCTCGTAGCAAAATTCACCAACAACAGGGACGGAACTTACCTTTGCAAAATCGTCGTTTGGCCAACGTGACATAATCTGCTGTTTATCGTTTACATAAACATAAGGATATGAAATATCGTCCTTTGAAAGACCTGAAATTCCTTGTGTCGACAAATCCAAGTAGGCAACCTTTCCTCTGCCTGCCTTTGGCAAGCGGGAAAGTGTGTCTGCATCCGTTACAGGCTTCAATTCCTCGGCATTGATTTTTGTTGCGCCCGAAAATACGGGTTGACCGTCATAGCCCACAATGTTAAGCCCTTTATATTCGGATTTTCCAAATACTGTCTTATCCAAGGTTACAGATTCATTAACTCTGTATTCGCCACCCTTTATAAAAACATAAATCGGATATTCCGTGCCATAAGTAAGAGTTCTGTTTTTTGCTTCAACAAGTGCATTTGCAAGATTGTTGATTGGTTTTTGAGGTGTACCGTCACTGGATGTTTTTCCGTTCTCCGACATATAAACACCTTGAAGCTTAATAAGGTTTTTGTCATGTTTTGTTGAATATTCACCGTTGTATACAACAAAAAGCTTATTTGCGCTGTATTTATATTGCAATTTCATTAAATCGCAAACAGATGCGGGAACATAAAGATTTCCGCTTATATTTTCGCAAGGCTGTGAAAGTTCTTTTGTTTCTCCGTTTACGGTAATGTTGGTTTCACCCTGCACAACGGAAATTTTTTCTCCGTCCTTTGTAAACTCGCATACACCGTCATTGTAGGCTGTTTCATAACCCAACGCAGTGAAAAAGTAACGAGCGGGAAGAAAAAGCTCGTTTTCTTTTTCCACAGGAGTGCAGGTTAAACGTTGAAGTTCACCGTCTTTTATTCCAATCATTGAGCCTTCCATCATTACAAGAGAATAGTTGGAAGGTACAATATTTAATTCATCTCTTGCCGCACAAGTGGGAAAAGTGAACATCATAAACGAAAGAACAAAACACAGTATTGCGTTTGATATTTTTTTCATATTCTGCTTCCTTTCTTTTAATTTTTTATATTTTGAGTAACTATCTTTATTATTTTGAAGTATAACCTCTTATAACAAAGAATCTCATAAGTGCACCGCAACGTGTTGACATAAATATTCTGTCTGCTTCCGTTTGTGAATTTTCGTAGGTTTTAAGCTCGTTTGAAGCCAAGCTTTCTTTCACAAGCTTATTGCCGTCAATTCTGTAAACAGGTGTTGTTGCATTCCATACAAAGCTTTCGCTTGAATATTTTGAACCTATTTCGCTCAAATTTTGATTGTAGTCCAATTTTTGCAAATCCATTGAAGTTGATGTCAACATACCGGAACGATACAATATGGGATATGCTACCATATTTCTAAGTTCGTCTGCCGACCAGCTGAGAGCATTGCTTCCAAAGCTTCCGCTTGAATACTGTACATAAGGCATAGAGTGTGTGTAATCCGTGGAATTATATACACCTATAGTACCGGGCAAATGTCCCTGTCCGCCAGAATGAGGATTGGTTGCATTTTCATCGAAAATAATCTGGAATTTTTTTACGGTACCGTCGGAATTTTCAATCCAACGAATAATATCGCCCATTTCAAGTTTATATGCACCGCTGTTTGCAGTGTCGTAAGACTGATATGAAGTATTTCCATAAATATCTTCTATGCTGTTAAGAACTGTATCTTCACAATACATTTTCTTTTCCACACCGTCTTTATCGTAAATTTCAATAACGTTTGTTGGGTCGCCTTTGGTGTCAAGTCCTTTGTAAACTCTTTTTATAATAGCAAAAGTCTTATCACCCGGTGACAAAGTACTTTGAACATCTGTTCCGTAAATAATATAGTCAGCTATTTTTGAATCACCTTGTGTTGTATATGCTCTAACCTTGTAATGACCGTCATTATCGGTAAAAGTATTACCTACAGAGGTAATTTCCAAAGAATCATCGTCTAAAGTGTTAGGGTTATACTTAAATACTTTTGTTGAGCCTGAAATAATTGCTCTGCCTGCAAATCCCTGGTGAATTTTCCAATATGCATTTACAACTTCACTATCTTCTTGCGTATCGGAAAGTTTAAGTCTGAAAAGTCTGTTATTTTCGTTTCCGAATGTTATCTGACTACCGGGAACTTCAACAAAATTGATTTCTTTTTCTTCATTAAGTGTAACTCTACACAAATCGTATTTATAAGGATTTATCGCAAGTGCCAAATCGGACAAGTTTTTGTAAAGCTGTTCCGAACCATTGGCTTTTTTAAGTGTTACTTTGCTTGCAAGTCTGCTTTCTTTCATTTCGCCATCTTCCGTGAAATATTTCATTCTGTAATCGTCTTCCATATTTCCGAAGTTTTTAATGTCGATAAGCATTGCAGCTTTTATACCGTCTTTTTTCGCTTTTTCAACCTTTATAATTTCGTTGAATTTATCGATATAGAGTGTATATTTTCCGCCTGCTTCAATGTCGTTTGTTCCATTTAACTCAATATAATCTTTTGAAAGAACATATTTTTCGCTGTCGCAAATAACATTTACAATTCCGTCCTCCGTATTCATTTCCGTAACGGTAACGTCAGCCTTTGAGCCGTTTCCTATGTAAAGCTTAATAACTTTTTCACTGTCGGCAACGCTTAAAATCGTACCTACTGAAATAGCATCAAATGATGTTAAATCTCCGTTTGCATCATATATAAACACATTTTTTTCTTCATTTGACAAGTCAATGCATTTATTGTCTACAAGAGTTGAAATACTGTAAAGCTTCTTTGAAGATGAATCTTTAAGGTCAACATAAAAGCTTGTGTAAGAATCCAACAAAACAAGGTCGCCTACGTTTTTACCTGTTGATTTCACAACGGTTACAGTTCCTTTATTTACCTTTTTGAAAGTATCTTCGTCGTAAGTTAAAATACCTGTTCCGTTAAAAATCATTCTTGCGCCGTTTTCAAGCTTAATTGTCTTTTTGCTGTCTGTTCCCTTTGGTTCGTAAGTGATTGTGTTGTCAACGTAACTTTTAAATTCGGAAATATCAAAACTTACGGTATCGTCTTTTCCGGTTAAATAAGCGTAAACAGCATATTGTGTACCGTTTTCTTCCTTATAGAAAATTTTAATATCTCTACCAATAAAGTTTTTAATATATTGTGTTTCTTCGGTAAGTCTGATTTGAACACCGCCCACAACAACATCTTTTTCACTTATGGAAGAAGCACCTTCAAGATTGGTCATACCGTTATCTGTCATTCTTCCCTTTGTCCACGAATAATTAAGAAGCTTTGTTGTAAATGTTTCGCCCTCAATTGTGTCATATCTTGCCGAATCACCGATTGAACCAAGCTGTAAAAGTTCAACGTCAAGTGCGTTGTAGAATATTCTCGCAACGTCACCTCTTGTGATTTTTCCACTGCTCTTTACACCGCTTGTAAGTCCCAAATCGGAAGCTACAATTCTATAGCCTGTGGGATAACCACCCTTTAACAAAGCCTTCGGACGATATCCGAGCAAACATACAACAACCTTATATGCCTGGTCTACGGTGATTGTGCTTTCAGGGTCAAATTCCGTGTCGGAAATACCATTCATAAGTCCGAGGTCACAAACAGTATTTATAACGCTGTAAGCCCAGTGGGTAGAGGGGACGTCGGAAAATCTCTGAACGCCCTCACTCTCGAATTTTGTAACAAGAGAAGTTTCTTCATTTTCGTCTTTAAAAAACTGATCTCTCCATTCGGAATCATCACTTTCGCTTCCCGATTGATAAATATTTGCAATAACCTGAGCAAATTCCGCTCTTGTCATGGTATCTTCGGGAAGAAATGTTCCGTCTTCATAGCCGTTCATAAGTCCAAGCCCGGAAATAACCTCAACTGCCTGGTCCTGTGTATCGGAATATGCGCAAACGCAAGGAACACAGCTTAAAAGCATAATTGCCGAAATGAACAATGTAAGTATTTTTTTCATTTTAGTTTTTCTCCTTTTCTTCGGTATTGTTTTTGTTTTATTTCATTTGCAAAAACATATCGATAATTTTTGCCGCCTGCGCTCTTGTACAATTGTTGTTCGGAGCAAAGGTATTATCCGTAAATCCGTTTACAATGCCTTTTTCAACCATAAACGCAACCGCATCTTTTGCATAGTCTGAAATTTCATTTGCATCCGTAAAGGTAAGAGTTATTGTAGGCTGTCCTTTTGACAATCTGTAAAGAATTGTGCAAATATCTTGTCTTGTAATAGGCAAATCTCCGCCAAACTCATTTTCGGTAATACCTGTTATAATACCGTTGTCATAGCCTGCCTGTGCATATTCTTCATACCATTTGCCTTTTGTATCAACAAACTTACCGCTGTTTACGGCTTTCAAGTTGTATGCTGTGCAAATCATTTTGATAAGCTCGCCTCTTGTAATTGTGCTTTCAGGTTCAAATGTTTTTGGAGCTTTTCCGGAAATTATGCCTTTATTGTAAAGCGACATAATGTTTTCATAGGCCCAATGAACATTTGTTACATCATTGAATGTATATTTCGGTTCTTCGGTTACGTTTGAAGAAAATCCACCTGAAACGCTACCGCCGGAACCGCCTGCACTACCGCCTGTTGTACTTCCTCCGCCTACATAACCGGGAGTTGATACAACTTTGTAATTTGCAATAAATGCTGCTACTTCAGCAAGGTTTTTAAAGCTTCCTGCTTTTTGTGCAATTGCTGTGTTAAAATCATAACTTGCATTATTAAGATAATTTGTTATGTCTATCTGTGCACTTTGTGCATTTTTAGCAGTAAGAAGATCTGCTATATAACCTACACCGCCATTTTTAGGATAGTTGATTGCATTTAAGAATATTGCTTGCTTAATTGCAAGGAACAATTCGCTTTCATTAGCGTAATTTTTACTGAAAACTGCTTTCTTAAATTCCGCAATTCCCTTATCTGAAATTTCATTTTTGAGTATTGAGTAAAGCGTTACTCCGTTACTGTCGATTTCGCTGTATTTCATTATGTCGTCATACTTAAATTCGTTTCCGCTCATAAGGAGCTGTGCATTATCCCTCGAAAAAGCTACGACAATTGCAATTTTCTTCAAGTTTTCCTGTGTTTTTGCAACATCTGTCGGAATAAGCTGATCGCTGTTTGCAATAATAGCTTTTGCGTAATCACTGTTTAAAATTGCATTTGCAGGATCGAAAGCAATTGCAAGATTTTCTTTCATTGTGGGAATTTCCGCTGTAAGTGTTGCTTCGTTCATTCCTTTAAGACTTTCAATATATGCTTGTCTGTCTGTAGGTGCAAAATAGTAAATTGTTTTTGTCAAAGTTTTCGGTGTTGCAAAATCGTCACCGCCGATTGTAAATTCAAGTGTTTTTGAACCTTGAGACGGCAAAACAAATCCAAAGTCAAAGTAACCGTCTTTTGTTGTTTTCTGAACACCTGCAAAAATAACGTCTCCGACACTTCTTCTGCCCGATTTTTCAACAACTTTCAAACTTACAAGCTTGCCTGCTTCTTTTGACGGTGTAATACCGTTCAATTTCACGCTTTCAGTTTTCATATCGAATGTAGGCTCGTTGTAATCGGCTGTTTTCACAACCTCGCTTGTGCAAGAAGAAACCATGCTATCATTGGAAATAACTTTCATATTTTCGTCCCAAAGCATAATTTTTGCAACTTTGCCGTTATATGCTGTTGTATCGCAATCAACGTCAACACTGCTTTCACCATCTACAGTATAGGGAAGAACATTTGAATAAACAACAGTTTTTTCGTCTGTTTCAAAAATTGAAACTCCGACATATCCTTTTACTTCTTTTCTTGAATTATTTTTAACGGTAAACTTGCTTCCGTCATAAGAATTTTCCACATAGTCGGGAACGGTGTATGAAAAGCTGTTATCTGCTCCCAATGTAATGGACGGGAATTTTTCAATGCTCAATCCACCTGAAAGCACAACGTTATATTCGTTTCCACCGTTTTGTTTTTCATTGAAAATAAGTGTAAGCTTTTTGCCATTATTGGAAAATTCAGCGGTATAATCTGTAACTTCCTTTGCATTTTTTGTAACGGTAAGCTTATTTTTAATATCAGTCTGTGTAACTGCAACGCTGAAATCAAATTCCGCTTTTACAGTGTTTTTGTCTACTCTGTAAACTGTGCTTGTAGCTGTAAGATTCATTTCTCGAAAATCGTTTACCCTTGTAACATCAACACCGTAAGTAGCAGGGTCAATACCTCTTTTTTCACATTCGTCAACATACAAAATCATTTTGTTTGTTTCAGAAAGTTCAGCGGAAGTAATTGTTTCATAATTTTTCACAAGATCCCATTGTGCTGTAAGCTTAGCTATAAAATCAGCGTTTGAAACAGGAATTTCAGAAATTCCGAGAAGTGCAAAACCACCGCTGTTCGTAGGTTTAATTGTCACACTTTCAACGATTTTCCCTTCGGGTACGTCAAGGATAAGACCTCTTGCCATAACTTTATTTGTGCTTCCGCTAGTTGTCATTGCAGAAATTGAAGTAGAATTCAATTCTCTTAAAAGCTTAGCACCTTGATCAAGAGTTGTTGAACTCTCATGACCCGCCCAACGTGTACGCCAGGTCTGTTCCAACATGTCACCGTCTGTATATTTAACGGTAACATTCATATAAATATCATCTCTTCCCTGTGCAAAAAGGAACGCTATACGTTTTGAAATACGTTTTGGTGCATTAATTTTTACCGATTTTACTCCTGCACCGTTAGTATCATTACCACCATAAAAAATAACAGCATTTTTTCCTGTTGCGGTTAAATCTGTAGGTGCTTTAAAATTAACTTCTTTGGAAAGTGTTTCTTTTTCAATCTGTGGATTTGTACCCAAATATCCGTCATAAGTATAGTTGAAGTTATTTTTTGCCGGAATATATCCGTTTTTAATATAATTTGAAAATCCCGCAACACTCCAACCTACATAACCGTGAGAATCTCTAAAACCAAACGTTTCCGATGTATCATTATTATTTGCAATAACAGACCCGGTAAAATATGAACTCAAATCGTAACAAATATCACTTTCAGAATTTTTAAAGTTTACGTAATTATTTCTGAGTTTTTTAATTTTTGCATAATTTTCTTCGCTATAAGAATATTCCTTTGTTTTTGCTTCTTCGTAATAGCCGATAAGCTTGTCAAGTTCCGTAATATCGGAATCTGTCAAATTGCTTGTTGTCTTATCCTTATAAACGTTGTAAATTCCGTCGATTTTATCATTCAATTCTTTTTCTTCTTTGTTTCTCTCATAAGCCGTTTTTAAATTTACAAGAGTTGTTTTGTCAGACAAATTATATGTGTTAAATTCATCAGTCAAACCAAAATATGTCATAATTTCTTCATATTTTGTTTCGTTAAAGCTTTCCGCTTCAGTATATTTTGCAATTATTTCTTCAATAGCCGAAATATCGCTGTCGGAAATCTCAGTTGCACTCAAAGTTCTGTAGTCCTTTGTTGTGTATGCACTTTCAAAATATTCGCTATATCCTTTTTTCGTTTTATAAAGCTGATAACCGTCTTTCAAATTACCGATTTTTTCAATATTATCGTCTGTTGCAATTTCGGTATTAGTTCCGTTTGCTTTAGCTGTAACAAGACCGTTGTAAAGTGTGTTAAGGTTTTCAACGTCGCTGTCTGCAATCTCATTTACTTTTTTGTCTTTATATGTTTCCCAGTAAGTGTTAATTGCACCGCTTGAAATATTGTCAAGTTCAGCTTGTGTATATTTAAGGGCTGAAACCGCCATAATAACGCAATCACTTGCATTAAATTCAATGCTTGAAATTGCTGATGCTGTTGTAGGAGTAATTTCATAAGCATTTACAAAAAGCTCATTTGTACCGATTTCAATTTTTCTACCTAATTTTTTACCATTATCTTTTAATTCTGTACCGCCTGAAACACTTAATGTTTCGCTTGCTTTTTCTGTTGCTTTTTTTACGTCCACGTTTATAGTTTCTGTTGTAGCGCTTTTATAATTAAGCTTTACATTTACAGAAACCGAATTTTCAATACCAAAAGCCACAAAACCTATTTTTTTATAAGGTTCATTCCCCAAAGTTGCGGTATAAGTAGTATTAACTCGTACGCTATCATTTACAAGAACCTTATGTCCTTTTTCAAAAGAATACTCCAATTCTCCCAATGAAATTTTTGAAGAAAATTCTTTTGAATCATAGCCAACGCTTGTTAAAAGAACATCAGAGTTCTTCAAACCGTCATTTTCTGTGAATATTGTGTCATAGTTAAAGCCGGAGCTAATATCAAAGCTCACTTTAACGTCTTCTGTTGCCATGCATACAGGCATTGAGCCAATAAGCATAACTGTGAGTAGTAAAGATAGAAATTTTTTCATTTGCTTTTCCTCTCTCTTTCGTTTAAATTTTTTTATTTTTATCTATATAAAAGCCCTTTCGGACTGGATTTTTTTGTTTGTGCCAACATATTGGCTAAACACAGGGGATTTCTCCATGCGTGCCTTTGGCACTTAGTCGAAATGACGTGGTAGAAATGGCAACGCCGTTTCCATTTTGTCATACCGCCCGAAGCCTCCCTTGCCTAAAGGGAGGTGGCAGTCGCAGACTGACGGAGGGATTCTTTGTTACACAAGATTATATTTTATTTTCCTTTACTTCAGTAAATATCCCTCCTGAAAACCTACGGTTTTCTCCCCCCTTTAGGCAGGGGGGCTTTTCGGGCGGATAATATCCGCCCCTACGAGTCGAAATGACATTGATTTTTTATCTTCCCCTGAAAAGATACTACCTTTTTGGTAATACCTTTTCAGAGGGTTCGGGGGAAAATCCCCGAACGAACTCTGTTTTTGTTTTAGTTACTGCTTGCAAGCGGTTTTAAACTTGACAAGCTTTCCCATACAAATGCTTTATATGTTGTATTTGCATCTGTACCTTTTGTTAAAGTAATACTATCTTCTTTTGTTTCGCCTGATGTAACTTTTTCTGTTTGTGATACATTCAATCCAACAAGTTTATTTCCAACATAAGAAGCAATTACCAAAACATAATCCTGGTCTGCTGTTGTCATATTGCTCATATTGAATGTAGCAACTTTTGTGTCATTATCACCGTCAGCTATTGCAATTTCAGCTGTGAAGCCTGTTGTTCCTGTTTTTAATGCTTTTGCATAATCAAGCAACGCAACATATTCTTCACGATTTATCTCAAATATCTCTGCAAATCCTCTATCGCAAAGCTCAACATAAGCTGACAATCCTTTAATTGCTTCATCTACATTATCAACAGTTATATCTTCTGTTTTAGTAATTACACACTCTCCGGCAATATCAACCAATTCTTCATTCGTCTGAACGAACTGAGAAATAGCAACGATATTGTAGTCGCCGTTTGTAATACTTCCAAATGTAAGTGATTCTACTGTTTTTGTAGTATCAAATGCAATGTTTGAAGAATAGAAGAATGGTGAGTT
>CAYPIJ010000028.1:0-15448 GCA_964410755.1 uncultured Oscillospiraceae bacterium
GAGGAATAGGTTATGAAACTATTCGTAAAAAAAATTATTTGTACGGTTAGCGTACTCACAATGGTATTAAGCTTGGCAACAGGCTGTAAGAGCAACGGAAAAAACAATTCTTCGGTAAAATTCGACGATTCGAAAATTGTTGACTACAACGGTTACAAGGATTCTGAAGATATTCCCGATTGGGACGGAGAAAAATTGAAACTTGTTTTATGGTCAAGAGCAAGTGAAACACAGGATACAACAATCGGTAAAACTTCACAGTACAACAGTGTTGCAAAAGAAGCTGAAAGAGTAACAGGCGTAAGTTTGGACGACAAAAATTCATTTGACAACGCAGGCGGAAGTGCCGATTCGAGAATTGCAAAAATGATTGCAACAAACAACTACCCCGACGTTGCAAACGGTATTCCCGATATTACAAATTTGGTTCAGAAAAAAGTTCTTTTCAGACTTGACGAGTACATTAAAAAATATGCTCCGACTGTTTACAAACTTTTCGGACCCGATTCAAAAGTATACGGTGACGAATGGAAGAGACAAATGAATACCTACGGTGGTGTGTACTCTTTCTCAATGTCAGGTGTAACAGGTACAGTAAGAGATATTGCAGAGCTTGACGGAAATTACGACTTAACAGATGAACAGCTCAGAAGTGTTTCAGGTGTCGGTACATCTCCTTATGCAAGTTTCTATATCAGAGAAGATATTTTAAAAGAATTATATCCTAACGCAAAAACAACTGCAGACCTTGACAAAATCTTTAAAGAAAAGGGCGAATTTACAAAAGAAGAAATCTTTGATGTTCCCCTCAACAGTCCGGAAGATTTTATAAATCTTACATATAAAGTAAAAGATGTTCTTGCTAAAAAAGGTGAAAAAGAAACTTCAGTTTTGTACACTCACACAGGAACAGACAACTGGCCTATACTTACTGCCGCAGGCGGAATTATGGGTTACAATGCAAACTACTTCTCATATTGGGATAAAGAAACAAAACAAATTAAATATACATTTAAAGAAGATTGGTTCAAAGATGTTTTAAAAACATGGAATCAGCTTATAAGAGACGGTGTTGCATCTAAAGAAGCACTTATCGATACATCAGGTGCATTTAACGAAAAACTTACAGCAGGTAAATATGCAATTGCATTTACAGAACCTACAAGCTCAGATTACAAATACAGAAGAGTATGGGTTAAATATGCTTACGATCAAGATAAATTTGTAACCTTTAAAACATCTGACGCTATGCTTATGCGTATTTCAATCTTCAATCAGAACATAAACGAAGAACAGCTTAAACAAACACTCAGATATTTTGAATTTATGGCAAGTGACCCCGGACAGAAAATCACATATTGGGGACCAAAATCTTTGGGACTTTATGAAGAAGATTCAGACGGTAACTTGAGATATACAGACAAAGACTTGGAAAAAGAAATGTTGAATGGTGGAACAACAGACCAAAGAAGAAAATATGGTTTCTCCAACTACTGGCCTTCACCTATGGGCGTTCCTGCTTCAAAATATGCTCCTAAATTGTTCTACACAGATGTAAGCTCATATTCGGAAATTTACAGCCCTGCAGTTTACGAACGTGTTGAATCCATAACAGGTGTTTCTGCTGATATTTACACAAACGTATTTACTTCAAGAATTGAAAGCGTTAAAAAATTCTGGTCCGCAAGACAAGGATTTGAAGATGCAATGCAGGCAATATTTGCTTCCGCAGACGACAAAACATTTGAAGCGAACTACAAAACTATGATCGACTATGCCGTTTCAAACGGTTTGACAGACGAAACATTGAAAGAATGTAATGATTTGTATGAAAAAGAACTTAATAAAGATTATATGAAATATTTAAAATAATTGAGTAGGTAATTTTATGAAATTAAAAATTTTCAAACGTACCTTATCGTTGATTATGATTTTACTTTTCATTCCAACTTTCTTTACTGCCAATGCGGAGGGGATAATCCCTTCCGCAACGGTAAAAGTTGAGTTTCAAGGTTGGGACGAAAATTGTTATAAAAACGTTAAGGCAAATATTTCGCTAACATCTTCCGAATCCGTTATTTTGGGAATTGTGACCTACAAAAATAACCTCATTCAGAAAATGACGGTGGAAAATTATGATGTTGACGAAAACAATAAGCTTACAACTTCACTTTCCCTTTCCGATATTCCCAAAACAGACACTGTTAAGGTTATGGCTTGGGACAAAAATTTAAAACCCCTTTATAACGGCGATTATGAAAGTGAAAATGTGCTTTATGTGTCAAACAGTGCAGAAAATAACGGTGACGGAACTTCCGTTTCACCTTTTACATCTTTGGAAAGTGCTTACGACGTTGCAAAAAATATGAATTGCGATGTTACAATAAGCGTTTTGAAAGGAACATATAACGTAACTTCTCCAATTGAGTTAAACGGTTCTTCTCAAAATTCCAAAATAACATTTAAAGGTGATAAAGACGGAGAAACAGTTATTGACGGTGGTAAAAAATTGGGTGAATTTTCTCAAGTTTCGGGCGAAAATTATTTCGTTTGCGATGTTGAAGGCGAAAATGGGATATATGAACTTTATGTAAACAATCATCGTGCAAAAATGGCACAATCGGAAAATTCACATTTTCCAACTTCTGTAACAGAAGATGATAATTACGGAATTTTTACATTTTCCGGTGAAAATTCATTGCCTTTTGATTTTAGCAATTCAAAAGATATGCTTATTTCATCGGTAAGTGAATGGAGTTACGCTTTAAGCAAAGCTACCGCCTTTGAATATTGCGACTCCGATAACCAAACATTGAAAATTCCAAAAGATAACTATAATACTTTTACATTATTTAAATCAAGCAGTAATCCTCTTGTTTTTATGAACAGTATGGAATTGCTTGACAGTCCGGGAGAGTTTTATTACGATAAGGAAAATAAAAAACTTTACTATTATCCTCTTTCGGGCGAAAATGCGGAAAATATAACGGCTTACTTTCCTATGAGTGAAGGACTTTTGAAAATTAACAATGCAAAAAACGTTACTTTCAAAAATTTCTCTTTCAAACACGGTACATGGAATAAGCCTTATGTTGACGGCTACCAAAACGGACAAGCGGAATGTTATCTTCTTAAAAGCGAAGAGCTTGCAAAAAGAAGAAAAGACTTTCCGAAAATTCCTCCCGATTGGACAAATACGTGGATTGTAACAAATCCTGCACAAGTTGAACTTTCGTATTGCAAAAATGTTGTTTTTGAAAATAACAATTTTTCAAATATGGGAGCAGGTGCAATAAAATTTGACGACAAAAACGTAGATTGCAATGTAAACGGAAATATTTTTTACGATATAGGCGGTGCTTCCGTAACAATTGGTGCACCGTGGCACAACGATATCTTGTTTGGAAATATTGACAAAATAACAAAAAATATTTCTGTTACAAACAACCTTATAAGAAAAACGGCTCAGGTTTTGCAAGGTTCATGTGCAATAAGTGCTTATTACACAAATGCTTGCAACATTTCCAATAACGATATTGCCGAAAGTTCATACAGCGGTATAACCTTAGGTTGGGGTTGGGGAAACGACGTTTCCGAATGTAAGGATAACATCATTTCAAACAACAAAATTGTCAATATTTTAGCCGACCTTTGGGACGGTAACCATATTTACACTCTCGGAAATATGCCCGGAACAAAAATAGAGGGCAACTATTGCGGAAGAACAGACAAAGACTGCGGTGGCGGTGGCTTCTATCCCGACGAGGGCAGTATGAATATGGAAGTAAATAACAACGTTATTGAAAATGGGCGTAACTGGACGTTTAACCTTACCGATAAATTGGTAAAACGTGTTGCAACTGATTCAACCGGTAAAGGAGTCTATGATGTAATTCCAAAAAACATTACATATAGAGGTAACTTTGTTAATTTCTTGTATAAATACAGAGCTACAATTATTACCGTTGACGGAGTACCACAATATAGCAAGAGTGTACAGGAAAAAACTCCTGATGAAATATTGGCAGGCTTTACAGAGCTTTCCGATTTTTCACAAAATGCGGAAGCACAAGCAATCATTAATAAGGCAGGCTTGGAAACAAATTATAAATATTTGCAAAATGAACTTTCCAAAATGGAACTTAGTGTAGATAACGGCGTTAAGAAAAGTATGTACTTTGGTTCAGACGATTACTTTGAAATTTGTGCCGGTGATTGCATTTTTGACGGTGGAAACGAGGTTTCCTACAGTGCAAAAAATGAACCGATTCTTTCAGACGGCTGTAACTACTATGTAAACAGAGGTGGACGATATAACAACATCGGTCTCAGTGAGTATGGCGGTTATAAAGGTTCATGGGTTACATATAATGTTACTCCCGAAAAGAGTGGTATATACAATATATACTTAAATGCAGGCTCAACGGGAAGATGTAACTTTGAACTTTCCATTGACGGAAAAGCCGTAAATCGCCATGCAGCTATGAAAGCAACCGGTGGTTATGGAAAATTGTCCCACAGCTTAATTGCTTGCGGAGTGAGCCTTGAAGCTAATAAAACATATACCTTGAAGCTTGAAGAATCAAGAGGTGCCGCAAGTGTATATTCTCTTGTTTTCGACAGAATTGACGATATACTTTCGGAAAATCTGCATAAAAATTGCGAAACCGAAACAATAGCAAGTGAAGACTTTACAGCTTATCCCAATAAAACCTACAGTATAACAAATACATTTGGTACAAAATTAAACAGCGCACCTTTAAATGGCGGAACAGGTTTTAGTGGAAATTGGTACGATAATTATACCGCTCCCGAATCGAATATATCAAGCAGTACAGGTTACTTTGCAAAAATATATACAGGTTTTTCATCTTCTGAAAATGCTGTATATACAAAAAATCAAAGATTGTACAGAAAGCTTGAAAAAACGATAACATTGACAGAGGATAAGATTTTGCGTATTGAATTTACGTCACGTTTTGGAAATTCTTCCAACAGCTACAGTGGATTTGAGCTTTTAAGAGATTTGGGATATGCTTCAACAACATATAAAACAGGCAATTACCAACAGCAAGCTTTTGCATTGGGAAGTTATTCCAATGACTCAAAATCAACGTATCAGCTTATGCCGTGGTTCCATAATTTGGTAGAAACTTTTTCTCACGATATCAACAGTGAAGAAAATATTAATACGGAAAAAGCACTTTCTAAAGATACTTTCTATAATTATGTTGCTGAAATAGAGGTTAATGCAGATAACAAAGAAAAAATCAGAATAAAGGCTTACAATGCAGGCAGTAGCGAGCCTGAAAATTGGGATTATGTTTTTGAAAAAGAACTTGGAACAGAGCCTATAACTCACGTTTCTTTCAATTGTCAAAACGAAACCTATATAAAGAATTTCAACATAAAAAGTTATAAAAAAGAACTTTTGGCAAGTGAAGATTTCGGTGCATACACCATCGACGGCAAATTCCCTGAAAAAACAGGACTTGGAACCTTGTTAAACGAAGGAACTGGCTTTACAGGTTACTGGTACGACAATACTTCAAATCCCGAAAAAGGTGTAACGGGACAAGGAAGCTTTGGAACTCACTTGAAAAATGCAGTTTATCTTTATCAAAAAAGACTTTACAATAAACTTGAAAATCCAATAAGTCTTAATGAAAAGAAAACTATAAGAGTTGAATTTGTTTCACTTTTTCAGCAATACACAAGACAGTTCAGCGGTCTTGAAGTGTTGGACGATAAATACAACATTATTTTGGGAAGCGGAAGCTATAGCACTTACGAAGAAGATGATCCTAATAAAAAATATTTTCTTAATGCTTGGACTTCCAACAATTTAGACAGTCGTATGGAGACTGAAAAAGAATTGTATTTACAAAATTACTATTACAGATATGTAATGGAAATTGACGTAAATCCACATGGTGAAGAAACCATAAGAATAAAGGCTTACGATGTTACAAAATCTGAGGGTGAAGAACCACAAACTTGGGACTTAACCTTTAAAAAAGAGCTTGGAACAGAGCCTATCACTTACATTGCTTTAAACTGTAATAATATTACATATTTTAACAGTTTAAAAATATATAATTTATTAATCCAATAAGGAGGACGCTATATGAAAGCGAAAAAATTCTTAACGCTTATCGTTGTATCTCTTATGATGCTTCAAACAACAGCTTTGGCAACGCTATATAAAAATATGAACGTTCCTGGCATAATTGAAGCTGAAGACTACGATACAGACGGTCAAGGCATAAGCTTCGGCGACAGTGACGAAGAAAACAACGGCGGAGCTTACAGAAAAGATGCAGTAGATATTTACAGCATCAAAACAGGCGGGAACTATGTTTTAATGACTCAAAATGAGTGGATGAAATATACGTTTTACGTTGACAGAGCAGGTAGCTATGAAGTTTTGCTCAATGCTATCGTGCCAAACCTCACTGTGAAAGCAAACATTTATATTGACGATATAAAAGTTGCTTCCGCACAAAAGAACGCAAGTTCTAAAAACAAGTTTGTTGAAACATCTGTTGGTTACTTATATTTAAAAGAGGGTACCCACACTCTCACAGTTGAAAATACAGGCAACGATATTCAACTTGACTACATCAGATTTAAACACACAAATGAAGACGGTGTGAACACTTGGGACGGTGAAAAAACAGTTCTTTCTGTTCCCTCACTTGTGAAAAAAGGTTTGGATATGGGCTTTCCTCACATCGACTTCAGAAACAAAGGCGAAACAAAGTCAGACTATGTTGCAGAGCTCTATGTTTCAACAGAGGGTAAAGACACCAACGACGGCACACAGGATAAACCTTTTGCAACCGTTCAAAGAGCTGTTGAAGAAGTTAGAAACTACAATAAAAATATGACTGGTGACGTAAGAGTAAACATCGCAAGCGGTCGCTACTACATAACAGACCCGATTACATTCGGAGTTGAAGATTCCGCTTCAAACGGCTTTAGCATCGTTTACGAAGGTGCGGAAGACGGTAGCACTATTATCGACGGTGGTGTTCCTTACACATTCTCAAAAGTTGACGGTAAGCCTTTATGGGTTGCAGACGTTAAAAGTGACGACTACATTTATGAATTTTTTGTAAATGACCATAGAGCAAAAGTTGCATCAAGTGAATATGAATACTGGCCAATAAGCAGAACAACGTATACAGACGAAGCAACAGGAAATCAAGGTGTTATTTTCGAAAAAAAACAAATGCCTCTTGAATTTGACGACCCGTCAGGTATGATTTTGTGGAACTGCTTTGAATGGGTTCCCGGTTTTGCTCCCATACAGCAAATCATTGACCAGGGGGACAAAGTTGCAGTTACCGTAGAGGAAAGATATGCAAAAATAAATTCAGGTTTTGTATCGGGAAATTACGGTTGTATTTTCAGAAACCATATTTCACTTCTCGATCAGCCGGGCGAATTTTTCTACGATAAAAAAGCTCAAAAGCTTTACTACTATCCATTTGAAAACGAAAAGCTTGAAGATTCTGTAGGATATTTGGCAAAAGCTCAACAGCTTGTAAACATTTCCGGTAACGACTTGGCAACAAAAGTAACAGGTATTACTTTTAAAGACATCGCTTTTAGACACAGCGATTGGAAAGACCCATGGATTAAAGGTCACAAACCTAACCAGGCAGGAACATATTCGGAAGATGTTGAACCTACATGGTATTCATCTTGGAACAATCTTCTTCCTGCAGCTTTCTATGTAACCTATGCCGACAGCATAAACGTTACAGGTTGTGATTTTGAAAACTTAGGACCTACAGGCGTTCATTTTGAAGATGCTGTTGAAAACAGTAATGTTATAGGTAACACATTCTACGACATTGGTGCGGAAGCAGTTATGATTGGTAGCGGTTACCATTGTACAACAGCAGGTGAATCTCACCTTGCTTGCAGATATGTAAACGTTGATAACAACCTTATCCGTCAAGCAGCTCAAATCTTCAACGGTTCTTGCGGTATTACAGCTTTCTATGTAAACAACACATCAGTTTCCAACAACGATATCGCAGACCTTTCTTACACAGGTATCAGCATGGGTTGGGGTTGGTTCAACGATTCACCCGAATATGCAGACAGCAAAATAGCTAACAACAAAATTTGCAATATTATGGGAACTTGTTGGGACGGTAGTCACATCTATATGTTGGGCGACGGTCAAGGAACTGTAATCAGCGGTAACTACCTTACAAGAACAGACGACTGGTATGGTGGCGGTTCTGTTTACTTCGATACAGGTTCTGCAAACTATACTATTATGAATAACGTTTACGAAAATCAAAGATCATGGAATACATGTTGGGGTAATGTAGAGGGAGACCGTTATTCCGAAAAATTGGGAACAATTAAACACATCTCCAACTACACAGAACAGATTAAAACAACATGGAGAGGCTACAACGCCAATGAAGAACAGCTTTCAGCATACACAGTTTATGGTGTTGGCGGAGAAATGCCCGAAGCAGCTAAGAAAATTGTTAAAAATGCAGGTTTGAAAGGCGAATATAAAACATTGCTTGAAGATTTTGAAAAGAGAGATATAGTTGAAAATATCTTCTGTTCAAGAAAAGACCCATTTATTAGCAGTAGCTTGTATAACCTTATTTATTGCGGTCGTGATTTCATAAAAGGTGAAGAGGGTGAAACATACCACGATTCCGACGTTGGAAATGATTCAGACGGATTTGAGGGTGGCCCCGACTACGGTGGTAAATATTGGAACATCGGTTACAACGGTCCTGAAGACCTTGAATGGTATATGTTTAAAGTTAAAGTTGATAAAACAGGTGATTACACAGCTATTTTGGGCGGTAACACAGGTTCCGACGGTGCTTGCGATATTTACCTTGACGGAGAATTGGCTATTGAAAACGGTAAAATCGAGTCAAACGGAGGATATGCTGGAACTCACTTCAGCAAGCTTGGAAAAGTACATCTTGAAGCAAACAAAGAATATACTTTGAAATTTGCATATAAAGCAGGTGCTACAAATACAACTTGGCTCGGCTTTGCTTTGGAAGACGGTAATGTTTATGTAAAAGATGCACTTTACAACGAGATTACCGAATAGGAGGAAAAATATGAAGAAAATAATTGCATTATTAACAAGTCTTGTAATGCTTTCCGCAGTTGCGTTGCCACTTTCTGTGGCAGCGGCGGAAACGCAAATAGCAAGCAACGTGATAATATCGGAAGATTTTGCAGCAAACGCAAAAGCAGGCATAAATGATTTTAACAAATTGGAAGGTACTATCGGTTTAAAAGATAAGTGGCAATTAAGCGGTACATGGGGTCTTGGTAATACGGCCGAATATTACAATGCTTGGGCAAGTTATCAATGTACAATGACAAATACACTTACAAACAGTATAGATTTTTCAAAAAAAGGCGAATATGAATTTAATTTTGCAACTGCAAAACAAAGAGGCTGGGGAACTTTTGTCGGTGTAACACTTCTTGATGCTTCGGGGAACCAAAAACTTTCTTTGGGTATTCGTGGTTTAGATAAAAGTACATATACTGATGATAACAGACCTCACGTTGTTACAGCGTGGTACAATGGTGTTTATCACGATTCTGAATCTTTTAGAACCGGTGGAGCAGGAAATGTCCCTTATTCAACTAAAGCAAAAATCATTATTAACGGCGGTGGTAATGATATAATAAAAATTAAACATTGGTTGCGTAGTTCAGAAGAACCCACAACTTGGAATCTTGAGCTTACAAATCAAGATTTAAGTTCAATTGTAGCAAGTAAAATAAGACTTGAAGTAAGAGATGTTGGTTGTTTTACCAATGTTGAAGTAAAATCAAGCGAACTTAGTGCTGGTAAAGTTATTGTTGAAGGTACAGGCACAGATTTTGCAAAAGTAAATGACGAAGATACAACTACATCTTGGAATGCAAGCTTAGACGATTACGCAGTAATTGATATGGGTAAACCTATTAAAATTACATCTGCTGAAGCTCTTGTCGTTAGCGGTAGTTTTGAACTTTATGTTTCGGAAAACGGTCGCCTTGCTGACGCACAAAACATTTGTTCATTAACAGAGGGCATTAATGCTGTTTCAACAGATAAGCTCGCACGTTATGTAATAGTTAAGGGTTCAGGTTCTTTAGGCGAAATTAACCTTTGGGGTGAAGAAGTAAAAGACAGTTACCTCAACGTTCCCACAATTTGGGCAGGTACACAGCAGATTTTGGGAAATAAAAATGTTCTTTCTTCAAACGAAAAAATCGTTGTTGACTTTGACGAAAATATTGATGCTCCGGTAAGCGGTGGCGTAACACTTACCGTTGCAGGTAAAGATGTTCCCGTAAATTACAACGTTGAAAACGATAAAATCACAGTTGTTACAACAAAAGCATTAGAGGGCGAATGTGTTCTCACAGTTTCAGGTGCAGTTAAAAATTCCGATGGAATTACAATGGTTGACGGTAATGATTTCGTTGCAAAATTTAACGGAATTAAAGACATTGAAGTAACAGCAGACACAATTAAAAACAACACTGACAGCGCTGTAAATCTTGTTCCCGTAACAGTAAACGGAAACACAATTACAACTGGTTCACCTGTAACAGTAGGTGCAAACAGCACAGAAAACTACAGCGGAAATATTGTTGTAAACGACTTTACAACACTTTCTCCGGCATCTGTAAAAGGTGCAACAACAAACACTGTTACAATCGACAATGATATAACTGTAAACGCAGAAAATAACACAGCAGTTATTAAAGGCCTCGTTTCAGGCGTAAATATGCAAAGAATTGGCGGAAGAGACGTTGTTGTTGCTGTAACATCAATGAACGATTCTTTGGAAGCTTCCAAAGTTATCGATATGAAATCCGCAAAAACAGACGATAACGGTGAATTTTCCGTTACTCTTACAATGGATGCAAATAAGAGCGGTTTCTTTAAGCCTTACGTTGCAACAAACTACTCAACTGCTCCTGCAACTTCAAAATTCTACTACATTTCAGAGCAGGGCGAAAACGCAGTTTTGAACGATTTTAAAGGTGCTACAACAAATACAGCAATGGAAACTGCAATTAAAAACAATTTGGCAAGCCTCGGTATTGACGGAACATCTTACAACACAGATATCGATACTCTTGTAAGTGCAATTGCACCTGAAATTTCAGCTACAAATAACTTCACAAACGTTTCCGACGTTGCAGAAGTTGTTAGAGGCGCATTGGTAAAAGAAGAAGTTAAACACACATCATCAGCAAACGATGTTAAAACAATTCTTGAAAACAAATATGAAGATTTCAACGCTAATAACACAGGTTGGTCAAAACTTGATGACACCGAAAAAACAGCAGTTGCAACAAATGTATTTGAGTCAAAAGCAGACATCGAAAAAGCAGAAGACTTGAAAGAACTTTACAACGCATTTGTTGAAGAACAGCTTCAAAATAAGAGCCCGATTGTTGTTCCTACATTTACAACTCAAAATATCGGTGCAAACGTTGGTGAAAGCATTGTTTTGACAGTTACAACAAACGATTCAAAAGTAAATTCACTTACAGCAACAGTTAAATACGATGTTACAAATTTAACTTACGTTAAATATACAGCAGAAAATTCAAGCTTTGTTGTTACTGATGACGAAAACGGAACAATAACTGTTACACTTCCTCAAATTTCAGCAACAGAAAACTCTTACGGCTTGAAAAACAGCCAGCCTGTAAGCATTGAATTTATGCCGAAATCAAGCAACACATTTACAACTAACGCAACAGTTGAAACAAATGTTGTTGTATACGATTCAAACCTTGCAATCTCTCGTGATTACAACTTTGACAACACAGTAAGCGTTACCGTTTCCAAAATGGAAGGCGAAAGTAATCCAAGCGGTTCAATCGGTGGCGGTTCCTTTGGCGGAGGTGGTTCATCCGGCGGAAGCAAAGGTGACTACACAGGTTCATATACACCTACAGGTGGTGCAACAACAGCACCTAAGGACGACAAAAAAGAAGAATTGTTCACAGACATTAAAGATTGCGAATGGGCAAAAGAAGCAATTGAATATCTTGCACAAAATGAAATCGTAAACGGAACAAGCGAAAAAATCTTTGCTCCAAACGATAACGTAAAACGTGAAGAATTTGCAAAAATGCTCGTTTTGGCGTTCGACTTGTACGACGCTGATGCAACTTGCGACTTTAAAGATGTTAATAAATCCGATTGGTACTATACATACGTTGCAAGTGCCGTTTCAAACGGAATTATCAACGGAATTTCCGAAGATATGTTTGGAGCAGGGGAATACATCACTCGTGAACAGATGACAGCTATGCTTTACAGAGCAATAATGAATTTTGCTCCTTATGTAACCTACGAAAAAGAAGTTGAATATGCCGACGCAGGCGAAATTTCCGATTGGGCAGTTGAATCTGTTGATGCTATGAGCTATTTCGGTGCTGTAAACGGTGTTGGTGAAAATACATTTGCACCTAAAGGCACAGCTACAAGAGCACAGTCAGCTTGCATTATTTACAGAGTATTGAAGTTGTTTGATGAAACAATCGGTAAATAGGGAGGACAAATATGAATAATTTTAGTAAAATTAAAAGAACGATTGCCTTGTTGATTGTTTTTGTAACAATGCTTTCTCTTTCATGCTTTGCCGAAGGCACAACCGCATCGGCAGGCGGAAGCAAAAAAGCAATTGACATTGCAAAAGGTTTGGGCGTAATTGAAAATGTGGCGGAAAATACTGTGATGACCGCCACAGACCTTGAAAACGCTTACATCGCAATCACAGGTGTTAAACCTGAAACTGCTTTTGAAAAAGCAGACTACGAAACAATTTCCGAAATGTTTGTAAAATTGTTGGGATATGAACCAAAAAAGACAAATTCCAACTCTTACAGCTCGGTTTTAAGTTCAATCGGCGGTTTGAAAGGCGTTAAGCTTTCCGGTAATTGCACATTTAAAGAGTTTTCCGAAATCTTGAAAAATGCACTTGATATTTACGTTATGGACGTAAGCATCAACACAAAAGGTAACTCTTACGTTATTTCAAATGAAACATTTTTAAACAGATACTTCTATGCATCTAAATATACTGTAAAAATTGTTGATGCTTCACAGTCAACACAGTATGTTAAAGCAACTGTAAAAGCTGTTTCCGACAAGAAAAACCTTGCAAGCTTTTCAGTAAACTCAAATGTAAGTTTAAGTGCTGAAAATACATCACTTTTGGTAAACTATAAAGGTATTGACGTTATTGCTTTGGTTGATGCCGAGGGAACAATCCTTTATTGGTACCCAAAAACAGATGACGGAATTCTTTACACCTACATTTCAGCTGTAAACGGTTCAGAAAATGCAATTAGAAGCTACTACGGAAAATATATTTCAAATATTACACTAGGTGACGACAAATACAACCTTGCATCAGGTTGCGAAATCACCTATAACGAAAAAAATGCAAACAATTCGTCAAATCGTTACGTTGGCAATTTTGCAAAAGCTGTTTTGGCAGACGGAAAAGTTACAAAACTCGACGTTTACACCTTGACAGAAGGCGGTTTCTTCAACAAAGTTGATAAAAATGCACTTTTCATCACTTTGGGAATGGGACAGACAAAGAAAATTAAAGATATCGACTTGTTTGAAAATGTAAGCGTTATTGTTGACGGTGTTCCCACAACTTTGAACGCACTTACAGCCAACACAATTGTAGACTACTATAAGTCGGAAAATGAACTTTTGCTTGTAGGTTCTTCCTACATCATTTCAGACTATATGCAGTCACTTTCAAACAAATATATTGTACTTTCCGATTCTGAATATAGCCTTAGCAAAACTTACAATGTTTACTATAGTAACATTGACGGCGAATTTATCGGAACATCAGACGGTTTTCAGCTTTTGAACAGCTATTGCGACGTTTACTTTGACTATAAAGGTGAAGTTAGATACGTTAAACTCAATACAAGATTGAGCGGTGAAATCAAAACTGAATTTTACGGACTTTTAACAGGTATCATTAATGCAAAAGGCGATGCTTTCGGCAACAACGGTTATACTTTGAAATTCTATAAGCTCGACGACGGCAAATGTGAAGAAACTGTTCTCAACACAAAAGACGATATTGTTCTTCCCGATACTATTGAAAATATGAAGTCAACTCTTAACAACAGAGATACAATGGAAAAAAATATTTACATTATGAAAACAAACAAAGATGGACTTATTTTTTCCATTAAAAAGGCTGAAAGCGAAAAAGAAATCTTTTTCACGCAAAATAACGACCATGTATCTATGGGTGCAACTTCATTTTCTGCAACAGGTACAGACGACTCACTTTTCAGCACTTGGCAGGTTGACGGTACAGACGTTTATGCTATAACAATTGTTGACGGTGAAACGAAAGCTGTTTCCATGTTTAACACTTGGCCGGGCGGTATTCGTTACGGTAGAATGACAGCTTGTTACGTTGTTCCCGAAATGGCAACAAAGGCAGACATCGTTCTTTGCTGGAGCACAAAATATGATGACGGTATTTTGTACAGTTACGGTGCAAGTCAGGGTATTGTAACAGACGTTACAAAAGCTTATGACGAAAACAGAGGTGAAATTGTAAACCGTTACAACATTATGAAAACAGACGGTACAACCCTTACTCTCGATGCTCCCGACGGAACAGAATTTGACATTTTGAAAAAAGGTCTTTTGTTTTCGTTTAAAGGTGAAGTATTCTACAGCGAATATCCTATTTACTTAGGACCTATTGATGCTTCTTTTGGTAGAGATATCAATGGAACAACAAGTGAAACAAAAATGCTTAAAGTTGACATTTTGGATAAATCAAATTATGATAATGCTCTTGATTATGCAGATTATATCGACACTCAAAAAGCAAACGGAGTATCAAACAAAGATTTGGACGTTAATACTTCAAAAACACAGCTCTACAAAGATACAATCTATATGTATGGAACTAATCGTATTTGGTTTGGACCTAAAAACTTGTATGGAGTAAACACACTTTCAAACCTTCCTGTATTTAAAATGGATTTGGATAACGGTAGCTTTAAAATCGTTGACGATTCCGAGCTTTCCGCAGGTCAGGAAATTTACTTCTACTTCAACGGTTCAAGACAAGTTGACTTTGCTTTCATCTTGGAGTAAAATAAAAACAAAAACGTGCCATACATTGTCATTTCGACCGAACGAAGTGAGTGGAGAAATCCCTTGTGTTTAACCAATATGTTGGCACAAAGAAAAAAGCTTTCTCCTTGAGGAAAAAGTGGCACACGACAGCGTGCCGAATGAGGTGTAGGTTGCTTTCAGCAACCGTTAAACGAAAAGCAAACTAACTAAAATAATCATTGTGTAACAAAACGCCACTAACGTGGCTACACCTCATCAGTCACTGCGTGACAGCTTCCCCTC
>CAYPIJ010000029.1:0-15387 GCA_964410755.1 uncultured Oscillospiraceae bacterium
AAAATGTCAAGAGAAAGTCGAAAAACAAAATAAATTAATTTATTTTGTTGCTTTTTTATGATGTTTTAAATAAATATAATCATTATAATTAAATGAAGAATACCTATAGAAAGGGAGATGCTTATGGACAAAAAAAAGCGTATGGTCGGTATTTTTGTATGGATTGTATTGATAGTTGCTTGCCTAGTGTTCGGACTTTTGTTAAAATCCGGCGGGGAAAAGGAATCTATTCAAGCGGTAATGCGAGACGCCGTACTGCACGAAGAAAACAAAATAAGCCTGTTTGGCTTGAAGGAGGTAAATCCGGCTTTTATTTCGGCAATGACGGTAACGTCAATATTACTTGTGTTTGCACTTATTGTCAGAATATTTGTAATTCCGAAATTTAAGTATGTACCCGGAAAATTCCAATTGCTTTTGGAAGAGCTTGTAAGCTTTTTCGACAATTTGGCAAAAACAAACAGCCCACACAGAAACCATTTCTTGGGAGCTTATGTTTTTACAGCCGGTATTTACATATTTGTGGGAACCTTGTTCGAACTTTTCGGACTTCAGGGAGTTACCACTCACGGGTTGTCAATAGCACTTCCGGCACCGCTTTCCGATATTAATGCGGCAATATCATTGGGTTGTTTGTCGTATCTTGTAATTTTGTCGGGTGGTATTGCCGAAAACAAATTTAAAGGCGTGATTAACACATTAAAAGAATTTTCATTGCCCATTTCAATGAGCTTCCGTCTTTTCGGAGCGTTGCTCAGTGGACTTTTGGTAACGGAGCTTGTATATTATTACATTAACTTGAGCTTTGTTTTGCCTGTAATTGTGGGAGTAATGTTTACATTGCTTCATGCACTTATTCAAACTTATGTTTTAACATTGCTTACCGCATTATTTTACGGTGAAGTATCAGAAAAATAAAATTTACAAAGAAAATTTGGAGGAAAAAATTATGAAAAAAAATTTATCAGTTAAAAAATTATGTTCGGTTGTTGCATTTGCAATTATGTTGCTCGGTCTTTCCGTTACGGTATTTGCCGCAACAGGTGATGCTGAAAGCGCAGTAGCGGCAAGTGCTGTGGGAAGCAAAGCTTTGGCAGCTGCAATTTGCGTAGGTTTGGCAGCTGCAGCCGGTGCAATCGGTATGGGTCTTGCAATTGCAAAATCAGCAGAAGGTATTTCAAGACAGCCTGAAGCCGAAGGTAAAATTCGTACAACACTTATGCTCGGACTTGTATTTATAGAAACAGCTATCATTTATGCGCTTATTGTTGCAATACTTGTTATCTTTGTTCTTTAATTGCGTAGTTTGAGAAAGGAAGAAGAAAAATGAATATCCCATTAAATATAGATTGGCAACAGATATTGTTGCACTTGTTCAATTTCTTTATTCTTTTCGGAGGTCTTTACATTTTGCTCTATAAGCCCGTAAAGGATTTTATGGCAAAAAGAGAAGCTTATTATGCCGAAATGGACAGCTCGGCAAAGAAAAATCTCAGTGACGCCGAAAACAAAAAGGCTGAATATGACGAGAAGTTGAAAGCAGCGAAAAAAGAAATTGACGAAATGAAGTCAATTGCCGCAAAAGAAGCGGAAGAAATTTCAAAGGAACGTTTGAAAACGGTTGAAGACGAAAAAAGAAAAATTATTGAAGAAGCCAAGACAGCGGCTAAAGCTCAAAGAGATAAAATTCTTTTTGAAGCAAATACGCAAATCGAAGCTATGGTTTCAGAAGCTATTGATAAGGCTATGTCGTCAACTTCCGAGGATTCCTTTGACGAATTTCTTAAGAAAGTGTAAAAGGAGTGAGATGTATGGCAAATCATGAAATTAGAAACGTAGGCGTTGAAGCTTATATATACAGCCTTAACGAGCCTACCGAAGAACAGAGAGCCAAGCTCCGAGATTTTCTTGAAACAAAATATTCTTCAAACGTTAATGTTGTTTGGAAAAAAGACGAAGGCGTCAAAGACGGTTTTCGTATTGAAATAGGAACTGCCGTTTACAAATGGAACCTCGATAAAATTTACGATTGGTCACCCGAAGGTAAAAAAAGACAGTTAAAAGAAGAAATAACAAAGGCTATAAAAAATAAAACCGATGTTATTCCTCTTATAAAAGAAACACTTGACAGTTGGCAACCCACACCTCAAGCAGACGAAATAGGTACTGTTTTGAGCGTAGGTGACGGTATTGCTTTGGTCAGCGGTCTTGAAAAAGCCGAATACGGTGAAATTCTTATTTTTGAATCCGGCGTAAAAGGTATGATTCTTGATTTGAAAGAATACAGTATCGGTTGTGTTATCTTTGGTGATGATTCCGAAGTTACCGAAGGCAGTACGGTAAGAAGAAGCAAAAAAATTGCTGGTATGCCTGTAGGTGAGGGATTTTTGGGAAGAATTATCGATTCTCTCGGTAATCCCATAGACGGGAAAGGATTTATAAAAGAAGAAAGCTATTTGCCTATTGAAAGTCCCGCACCGGGAATTATCGACCGTCAACCTGTAAATGAACCTTTGGAAACAGGTATTTTAACAATTGACTCCATGTTCCCTATAGGTAGAGGACAAAGAGAACTTATTATCGGTGACAGACAGACGGGAAAAACAGCTATTGCTGTTGACACAATTTTGAACCAAAAGGGTAAAGACGTTATTTGTATCTATGTTGCAATAGGTCAGAAAGCATCGTCGGTTGCACAGCTTGCCGAAACCTTGAGAAAAAAAGGTGCAATGGGTTATACAATAATTGTTAATGCTTCCGCAAGTGAAGCAACACCGCTTCAATATATTGCTCCTTACGCAGGTTGCGCAATGGGTGAATATTTTATGAATAACGGTAAAGATGTACTTATCGTTTATGACGATTTGTCAAAACATGCTATTGCATACCGTACATTAAGCTTGCTTTTGGAGCGTTCTCCCGGTCGTGAAGCATATCCCGGTGACGTATTTTATCTCCATTCAAGACTTTTGGAAAGATCAGCACATTTGTCTGATGAGCTTGGCGGAGGAAGTATGACAGCATTGCCTATTGTTGAAACACAAGCAGGTGACGTTTCCGCATACATTCCCACAAACATCATTTCAATTACAGACGGACAGATATTCCTTGAAAGCGATTTGTTTTTCTCGGGTCAAAGACCTGCAGTTAATATCGGTTTGTCCGTATCCAGAGTTGGTGGTGCCGCTCAAACAAAAGCAATGAAGAAATCTTCCGGTGCTATAAGACTTGACTTGGCACAGTATCGTGAAATGGAAGTGTTTACACAGTTCTCCAGTGATTTGGACGAAGTTACAAAGAAACAGCTTCATTACGGTCAAGGACTTATGCAGGTTTTGAAACAGCCTCAGTACAGTCCGCTTTCTCAGCACGAACAAGTTATTTTGCTTATAGCAACTTTGTCGCATGCATTTCAAGATGTGCCCATTAAAGGAATTTTCGATTGCAGTCGTCATCTTTTGGAGTATGTTCAGAAAAAATTGTCTTATGTATGTGACGAAATTGAGCAAACTGGAATTTTAAGTGACGAAAATAAAGAAAAAATAACGGAAGCGGTAAAAGAATTTATAAATGACTGTGAAAAGTAGGGCGGTGCGTTTATTATGGCAAATACAAAAGAAATTAAAAACCATATAAAAAGCGTTCGTGATACGCAAAAAATCACAAATGCAATGTATATGATTTCTTCAATGAAAATGCGTAAAATAAAAAGCGATCTTGATAAAACACGTCCGTATTTTGACGCCATACAAAGTGAAATTAAAAGAATTTTCAGAACCGTAAAGGATGTTGAAAATCGCTATTTTTATCCTATTGATGACGTTGTTGAGTTAAACGGTACCTATGCTGCCTTGGTGGTTACGGCCGATAAGGGATTGGCAGGTATGTATAACCAAAATGTTATTAAGGAAGCGGAAAAAATGCTTGAAGCTCACCCCGACACAAAGCTTTTTGTTGTGGGAGAGTATGGCAGACAATATTTTCAACATCATAATATTCCGGTTGAACACAGTTTTTTGTATACGGCTCAAAATCCAACAATGCAAAGAGCAAGAGAAATTACATCAATTTTGCTCGAACTTTTTGACAAAAAGGAAGTTGAGAAAATCTTTATTATATATACCGATATGAAAAACAGTATTCATGAAGAAACAAAAATAGAAAGATTGTTGCCGTTCCACAGAAAGACTTTTGCGTCCAATCAGAACGAAAAAGAAGTAAAAGTTCCGTTTGAATTTGCACCTTCCGTGGAAGACGTTTTGGATAATATGATTCCCAGCTATGTTTCGGGATTTATATACAGTGCTCTTGTAGACAGCTTTTGCAGTGAGCAAAATGCAAGAATGTCTGCTATGAACAGTGCCAATCAAAATGCCCAGGAGCTTTTGGAAAATTTGTCTGTTCAGTACAACAGAGTACGTCAGGCAGCAATAACTCAGGAAATTACCGAAGTTTCTTCCGGTGCTAAGGCGCTGAAAAACAGACGGTAAAATTTTGTAAAATGAGGGGAAATATTATGAATATAGGAAAAATCATTGAAATTTCGGGTCCGGTCATAGATTGTAAGTTTGATTCCGGAAAGCTTCCAAAAATAAAAGAAGCATTGTCTGTAAATGTAAATGGTGAAGAAAGAATAATGGAAGTTGCAAAACATATCGGTAACGATGTTGTTCGTTGTATTTTGCTTGCCGAAAGTGAGCAGATGTCGAGAGGTATGGAAGTTGTTGCAACAGGAAAAGGAATACAAGTGCCTGTAGGCGATTGTACTTTGGGAAGAATGTTCAACGTTTTGGGAAAACCTATTGACGGTAAAGGCGAAGTTTCAGAAGATGCTGAAAAGTGGGACATTCACAGAAAAGCACCAAGCTTTGAAGAACAAAAGCCTGCAGCCGAAATATTGGAAACGGGTATAAAAGTTATAGACCTTTTGGAACCATATCCAAAGGGCGGTAAAATCGGTTTGTTCGGTGGTGCCGGTGTTGGTAAAACCGTACTTATTCAGGAACTTATTCACAACGTTGCTATGGAACACGGCGGTTATTCCGTATTTACAGGAGTAGGTGAAAGAAGCCGTGAGGGTAACGACTTGTGGACAGAAATGCACGAAAGCGGTGTATCCGATAAGACAGCACTTGTTTTCGGACAGATGAACGAATCTCCCGGTGTGCGTATGAGAGTTGCACTTTCCGGTCTTACAATGGCTGAATATTTCAGAGATCAACAAAACAAAGACGTGCTTTTGTTTATTGATAACATATTCCGTTTTGTTCAGGCAGGAAGTGAAGTTTCCACACTTTTGGGAAGAATGCCTTCCGCAGTTGGTTATCAGCCTACGTTGGCAGCTGAAATGGGGGCCTTGCAGGAGCGTATAACATCAACTCAAAACGGTTCCGTAACGTCTGTTCAGGCTGTTTATGTGCCTGCCGATGACCTTACAGACCCGGCTCCGGCCACTACATTTACTCACCTTGATGCAACAACGGTTTTAAGCCGTAAAATTGCAGAGCAGGGTATATATCCCGCTGTTGACCCGCTTGATTCTACATCTCGTATTTTGGAGCCTAACGTTGTTGGCGAAGAACATTACGAAACAGCAAGAAAAGTACAGGAAATTTTGCAAAAATACAATGAGCTTCAAGATATTATCGCTATTTTGGGTATGGATGAGCTTGGTGATGATGATAAGGAAATAGTTACAAGAGCAAGAAAAATTCAACGTTTTCTTTCACAGCCCACACACGTTGCAGAGAAATTTACGGGTATTCCAGGTATTTATGTTCCGCTTTCCGAAACTATTCGTGGTTTTAAAGCAATTTTAAACGGTGAAATGGACGAATATCCCGAAAGTGCATTCTACAATGTTGGAACAATTGACGACGTTGTGAAAAAAGCAAAACAGCTTGCTGAGGAGGGTATGTAATGAATACCTTTAAGTTGCATATATATGCGGCAGACAGCGTTTTCTTTGAGGGTGACTGTGAATCTGTTATTATTCCCACTTCTCATGGGCAGTATGGAATTTTGGCAGGACACAGTAACGTTATAAGTGCTGTTATTCCCGGTATGATGACATATCGTCTTCCGGGCGAAGAAAACAGAATAGCGGCAGTTTCATCAGGCGTTGTAAAAATAGAAAATAATGATGTTTTAATTCTTGTGGATTCTGCGGAAAGACCCGAAGATATCGATACAAACAGAGCTAGACGTGCAGCAGATGCTGCAAAAGAAGCTTTGCTTCAAAAACAAAGCTTAAGAGAGTATCATTCCGCACAGATGACACTTGCTCGTGCTATTACAAGACTTAGAGTAAAAAGCAGTTCAAAGCATTAAAAATTTCATAAACCTTAAAACCACATCATTTGGGTGTGGTTTTATAATTTTCAAAAATAAGTTGACAAATTTGAATAAATAAGGTATACTATTAATATGAAGTTTAAAAAAAACAATAAACCTAAAATTAGGGGCGATTTTTAGTATGAAAAAAGAAGAAAAAATAAAATTGAAAAAAATATTCAGATTTTTCGGAATTGAATTCAGTGTTGCTTGCGAAAAAATTGCAACTCTTTTGAAAAAAGAAAAAAATTTAAAAGTTTCCGTTTCGCAAAATTACGGAGAAATTATTGTTACCGTTTCGGTAAAGGATATTTCAGAGGAAAAGTGTTTGGAGCTTATAAATTTTGAAAAAGAAAAAATTATGTCTTTTTTGGAAGAATATTATATAGGCGAAGATGACGAAAGCTTGGAAGTTGCACTTCTGAAACTTTTAAAAGAAAAAAGCAAACAGCTTATAACCGTTGAATCTTGCACAGGGGGACTTATCGGAGAAAAAATCACGGCAGTTCCCGGTTCTTCTGAAAATTATTTGGGTGGACTTATAACATATTCAAACGAAATGAAAAAAACACTTTGCGGTGTAAAAGGGCAAACTCTTGAAATGTTCGGTGCTGTTTCCAAAGGTACTGCAATTGAAATGGCAGAAGGTGCTTTGAAATATTGCAATGCCGATATTGCAGTTTCCGTTACCGGTCTTGCGGGACCGGGAGGGGCAACAAAATTTAAGCCCGTGGGACTTGTTTATATAGGCGTTGCAACAAAGGAATTTTCCGATGCATACAGATTTTATTTTGACGGAAATCGCAACGAGGTTAGACAACAAAGTGCCAATAATGCTATCTATAAAGCAATGTGCCAATTAAAGAATATGTAATATTTTATAAAAATATGTAAAAAACTCTTGAAATTTCTTTTAATTTGTTATATAATAGAAATGTTAAAGAAATTTTTAGAAAAAAGGAGAATGAAAATGAAGTATCTCGGTTTTTTTATACTTGTCGTCGGAGCTTTGTTTGTTTATTTATCTAAAATAATAACGAAAAAGCTTAAAAAATCCGATGAGGTAGAGGAAGCGGACAATTTAAAATGTAAACTTTTGGGGCTTGTTATTGCCGTAGTCGGAGTTATACTTGTTTTCGTGTCCTAAATATAAAAACAAAGAAAAATATAAACAGAAAAAAGAGGAAATTTATTTATGAGAAAAGAGCTTGACAAAATCTATGATCCGAAAATCGTAGAAGAAAGACTTTACAATACATGGCTTGAAAAAAAATATTTTCATGCAAAAATTGATAAGAAAAAACAACCTTATACCATTGTTATGCCACCTCCCAACATTACGGGACAGCTTCATATGGGCCATGCACTTGATAACACATTGCAGGATATACTTATAAGATACAAAAGAATGAAAGGCTTTTGTACTCTTTGGGTACCGGGAACAGACCATGCATCAATAGCAACGGAAGCTAAAATCGTTGAAGCTATGAGAAAAGAAGGCGTTACAAAAGAAGATTTGGGACGTGACGGATTTTTGGAGCGTGCTTGGGAATGGAAAAAGCAGTACGGAGGAAGAATTGTTTCTCAGCTTAAAAAAATCGGTTCTTCTTGTGACTGGGACAGAGAACGTTTTACAATGGACGAGGGGTGCAACAAGGCTGTTAAAGAAGTATTTATTAAGCTTTATGAAAAAGGTCTTATTTACAGAGGTGAAAGAATTATCAACTGGTGTCCGAAATGTCGTACATCTATTTCCGATGCAGAGGTTGAATATGAAGAACAAGCAGGCCATTTTTGGCATTTAAGATATGCGCTTTCAGACGGAAGCGGATATATTAACCTTGCAACAACACGACCTGAAACACTTTTGGGCGATACAGCAGTTGCGGTAAATCCAAATGACGAAAGATATAAAGATATGGTTGGTAAAACCGTTATTTTGCCTATCGTACACAGAGAAATTCCGATTGTTGCAGATGATTACGTTGAAATGGATTTCGGAACAGGTGTTGTTAAAATTACTCCTGCTCACGACCCCAACGATTTTGAAGTTGGTCTCCGTCACAATTTGGAAGTTATAAACGTTATGACGGACGATGCCAAAATCGTTGACGCATATCCGAAATATGCCGGTCTTGACAGATTTGAAGCAAGAAAAATGATTGTTGAAGATTTGAAAGAAGAAGGCGCACTTATAAAAATTGAAGATTACAGCCATAATGTAGGTACTTGCTACCGTTGTTCAACTACCGTTGAACCCAGAGTTTCAAAACAGTGGTTTGTAAAAATGAAGCCTTTGGCACAGCCTGCAATTGATGCGGTAAAATCGGGAGAAACAAAATTTGTTCCTCAGCATTTTGAAAAAACATATTTCCATTGGCTTGAAAACATCAGAGATTGGTGTATTTCCCGTCAGCTTTGGTGGGGACATCAAATTCCCGCATTCTATTGCGATGATTGCGGTGAGCTTGTTGTAACAAAAGAAAACAGTGCCGTATGCCCGAAATGCGGTAAGGCAATGAGACAAGACCCCGATACTCTTGACACTTGGTTTTCTTCCGCACTTTGGCCTTTCTCAACCTTGGGTTGGCCCGATAAAACAGAAGATTTGGAATATTTCTATCCTACCAATACTCTTGTAACAGGTTATGATATTATTCCTTTCTGGGTTATGAGAATGATGTTCTCCGGTATTGAAAATACAGGCAAAGTTCCTTTCGATACAGTTTTGATTCACGGCCTTGTTCGTGACTCTCAGGGAAGAAAAATGAGTAAGTCCTTGGGTAACGGTATCGACCCGTTGGAAATTATCGATAAATACGGTGCAGATGCATTGAGATTTACGCTTGTTTCGGGTAATGCTCCCGGTAACGATATGCGTTTCTATTTGGAAAGAGTGGAAGCAAGCAGAAACTTTGCAAACAAAATTTGGAATGCATCAAGATTTGTTCTTATGAACTTGACAATTGATAAAATCGACGATAATTTCAAGGATTTGCATTATGAAGATAAATGGATTTTGTCAAAATACAATGAGCTTGTAAAAGATGTTACGGAAAATATCGATAAATATGAGCTTGGTATTGCAATTGCAAAGCTTTACGACTTTATTTGGAATGTATATTGTGATTGGTACATTGAAATGGTTAAGCCTCGTCTTATGGCAGGAAACGACGAAACTGCACAAAATGTACTTGTTTATGTAATGTGTGGATTTTTGAAGCTTCTTCACCCATTTATGCCGTTTATTACCGAGGAAATATATCAGGCACTCCCCACAGAGGACGAAAGCATTATGATAAGCAGTTTCCCCGAATATAAAGAAGAACTTAGCTTCAAAGGTACAATTGAAAATGTTGACAACCTTATAGACCTTATTACAAAAATAAGAAATGTAAGAAGTGAAATGGACGTACCTCCGAAGAACAAAATTAATCTATTTGTTCAGACGAAAAACGAAGAACTTATTAAAGAATGCGAAAGCTTTTTCGTTAAGCTTACCTATTCTTCTTCACTTACATTCATAAAGTCAAAAGATGAGCTTCCCGAAAAAACAGTTAATGTTATTTCAACCGATACGGAAGTGTTCTTGCCTCTTGATGAGCTTGTAGACAAAGAAAAAGAAAAGGAAAGACTTACAAAAGAAAAAGAGTTCTTGCTTAAAGAACTTAACCTTGTAAGAAGTAAGCTTTCAAACGAAGGATTTGTTGCAAAAGCACCTCAAGCTTTGGTTGAAAAAGAAAAAGAAAAAGAAAAAGATTTTGCTTTGAAGCTTGAAAAAGTTGAAAAAAGCTTATCTGAACTTTAAAATAAAGTAAAATAAAAAAAACAGAAAACTAATAGGGATTGTGAAAAAAATTTGCAATCCCTATTATTCGGAAAATGCGGAAAAAGATAATATGAAAAATATTTGTGAAATTTTAAAAATCAATCCTGTAATTTTAGCTCCCATGGCAGGCTTCACGGATCTTGCTTTTCGTGAAACAGTAAGAGAAAACGGGGGCTATTTGTGTTACAGTGAAATGGTAAGTGCAAAGGCGTTGCTTTTTAAGGATAAAAAAACTTATGAAATTTTAAAAACAACACCAAAGGATAAGCCTATTGTTATTCAAATTTTCGGTCATGAGCCCGATGTTATGGCAGAGGGGGCTAAAATAATTGAAAATATGGGTTTTGAAATGATTGATATAAATTGTGGTTGTCCCGCACCTAAAGTTTATAAAAACGGTGATGGTTCGTCTTTAATGAAAAATCCCAGATTGATTTATAACATTGTTCATGAAATAAGAAAATCTTGTAATATGACTTTAAGCGTAAAAATGCGTATCGGTTACGATTGGGATACTCCAAACGTTGTAAAATGCGGTGAAATGTGTGAGCTTGGCGGAGCTGATTTTGTTACCGTTCACGGAAGAACACGAGATATGAATTACAGCGGAAAATGCCACAGAGAATACATTAGAGCCGTTAAAGATAAGCTTTATATTCCCGTAATCGGAAACGGTGATGTGGTTGACCATGAAAGCTACAATGTTATGAAAAAAGAAACAAATTGTGACGGTGTTATGGTCGGAAGAGCTTCTTTGGGAAATCCTTTTATAGTGAAAGAAATTTTAAATCCGAACTTTAAAGCAGACAGTAAGCTTGTTTTGGAAACTATGTACAACCATATTGAAAAAATGTGTGAATATAAGGGTGATGCCGTGAGAGAGGCAAGAGCAACAATGCTTTACTATTTAGGTCATATTAAAGCACCACGTGAATTGAAAATTGCCATATCAAAGGCGCTTACCTTGCAAGATGTGAAAAACGTTATTTCCGAATGTTTAATATGAAAAAAGTTAAAAAGCCGAATTTTCAAAGAAAGAAAATTCAGCTTTTTTTGTTGTTTTTAAAATTAAGATAATCTATATAATCGATTAATTCTTTCAAAGCTTCGTTCGGTAAATTTTCCGCACGCATTATTATGGTGTCAAGCTTACTTTTTTTGCTGTCGTTTCCCAAAAGATAGTCAATGCTGACATTTAACTCTTTTGCAATGTTTATAAGAATATCGTAGGTCGGTTCTCTGAATGTATTTTCGTAATTTCGGTATGTAGTTACTGCAATTCCGATTTTTTTGGCCATTTCCGTTTGAGAAATATTTTTTTCTTCTCTTGTCTGCCTCAATCTGTCTTTAAACATTTTTTTCATTCCTTTATTTTTCGATATCATTTTTATTATACACAAATAAAGTGAAAAAAACACAATAAAACACAAAATGAATTATATTTTAAAAAAATAACACAAAATGTATTGACAAAGTGAAAAATATGTGTTATAATTAAGAAAACATTGTGAAATGACAATGAAAGTAAAAAGGAGGTTTGCATTATGAAATGCAAAAAGAAAATTATTTCAGGTGTAGTTTGCTCGATAGTTGCTTTCAGTTCTTTGGCGGCTTCAGCCGAATGGATTGACGCAGGCTATGATACAACAACACCGCCAAACTATTTCAAAATTCAAAATGAAGTGCTTTATGGAAAATCCACAAGTAACTTCAAGGAAATCCCTGTTAAAGACAAAGATGTTAAATGGGTGACAGAGGGCTATGAACTTGGCTATCCTCACGCAGGTTACGACAGACTTTATCTTGAGGGAAACAAACAGGTCATTACTCGTTACAATGGTCTTTATCCCCAGTGGGAAACAAGATACCGTGACTTTATGTGGGAACTTTGCGGAGATCATACAATTTGGCAGAGACAACAAACAAATATCCCCGGTATCGGTTGGAAATGGGATTTTGGAAATCCTGAACTCAACGTTTCCGATTTTGAAGTATTTGTTCCAACAAACAGAACAGCAACAGTTACAGACAGTTTTAGTGCATTTGGTGTAGGTTCATACGATATGTATGGTAATTACATTGCAGATCGTCCCGAAATTCAGAGTCTTTATAACTATCTTGGAACAGCTGATTACACTGTTTTGGACAAAGAAAACGTTGCAAAAGACGACAGCTTTTTCTCAGCTTATAATTTGAGCCAAAGAGATGAAAACGGCGAATTTGCAGTAACAGACGAAATGATTTCCAACGTTTTGGGAACATTTATCGTTGCTAAAAATGTTACAGGTCCTACATACTACGGCGAAGAAGCAACCAAAAACGTTGCTTACAAATATCTTGAAATGTTCCATGAAGGCACAGTTGATGCTTGGTATTGGGACAATGATATTGTAAAATATGCAAAAGCGGACATAAGCTGGACTGCTCCTCAGTATGAAATGGCAGAACCTTACTACTATTATCAGTATTTAACTATCAACGGTCTTACTTTTGACGGAAGAAACGATACACCACGTATTTTCAGATATTTGGGTAACCCTGAAATCACACCGGGAACAGCTTTGTCAAAAGCATCACCTAAGGTTGAATGGAAATACTTGTTCTCTGAAGCTGAAGCTCCATACAATGTAATTGAAGTTAAATACTTGGATGGTAAAATGGCTTATGACGAAGAAACAGGCGCACCGGTAACTAGAAAAACAGGTGAATTCGGTAATGCTTACATTAAAGTAACATCAAACGAAATCCAGCTTTGGGTAAAAGATGATAGAGGCGGAAACGTACAGGTTGACGCAATTTCAAGAACAGATGCCAATTACGGTGGAACTGCAAACGGTTTTATTAACGGAACATACTTTGTAGACTAATATAATTTTTTGGAAAAAAGCCTTTTGCGGAGCAAAGGGCTTTTTCCTTTTTAGGAGAATATTTTATGAAAAAAATTTTAAGCTTAATTTTTATATTTTTGTTTTCCTTTTCGCTGTTTTTCAATTGTAACGCTGCCGCTCTTTCGAGGCTCAGTGCACGAAATTTAAGTTCTTCCAAAAGAGTTGTTATTTTGATGTATCACCGTGTTACGGAAAATAAAGATGAAATTACAACCTATGCCATTACGCCCAAAGAATTGGAAAAAGATATAAAATGTTTAAAAAGCAATAACTATGTTTTCGCTTTTTCAAACGAAATTGAGAAAACAATAAGGGAAAATCCCGATAAAAACGTTGCGGTTTTAACTTTTGATGACGGTTATGACAGCGATTATGTTTACGTTTTGCCCCTTTTGGAAAAATACAGTGCAAAAGCTACATTTTTTGTTTTTTCTTCAATGTTGGATAAGCCTTATTATTTAACGAAAACTCAACTAAAAAAGCTTTCAGATTCTAAATGTGCATTAATAGGAAATCATTCCTATGATATACATAATAAATCTTATGAGGAAATAAAAAAGCTTTATTCCAATAATGCAAACAGCAAAATAATATTGGAAGATTTTAAGAAAAATAAAGAAAATTTGGAAAACGTAATTGAAAAAGAGGTTACTGTTTTGTCATATCCGAACGGTGTTTACAATAATTTTGTAGATAATTTGCTAAAGAAAAATAAAATCTGCAATTTTTCTTTTTCCACTTATGAAAGAAGTTACCAATCGTCAAAATCTTCCGTAATCGGCAGATATAACAGAAGCGATAAAAGAAATGCAGAAGAAATAATAAAAAATTTGAAATAAAAATAGGTATGAATTTAATCATACCTATTTTTTATGGTTAACATTATTTTTCCTTATTTGGTTTTACAAAGAATATGCTTAAAAGGAAAGCTACCGTATAAAGGGCTAGGGTAACATAGAGAACAGCTTGATAACCGTGTGGGTTTACTTCGTTGCCGTTTATCATTACCTTGTTTCCGAAATGATTTACAATCCATGTTGCCATTTGGTTTCCTGTTAAGCCGGCAAAACCCCAAGCTGAAAGAGTGATACCGTGTATTGCACTTATGTTGCTCATTCCGTAATGGTCTGAAAGAAGTGTGGGAATATTGGAAAATCCACCGCCGTATCCTGCATTTATAGCCATAATAAGTACAATAACAAGGCAAGTGAGAACGATGTTACCATATCCGTTTTCAATTCCGCCTGTAGCTATTGTAAGCACAGTGAGAACAATTGACATAACAAAAATTATTTTGTAAATTGTGTTTCTGTCTTTCATTTTGTCTGCCCAAGCTGAAAATCCAAGTCTTCCGCCTGCATTGAATATTGCGGAAACTGTGGAAATAATTCCTATGTAGCTTGCAAGTCCCACGCATTTTAAAATCATTTTTTCTTGTGACAAAATTGCAAGTCCGCAAGTTATGTTAAGATAAAACATAAGCCAAATTCCAATGTAATTTTTAATAGGTTTTGTTTTAATAACGGAAATAATGCTTTTCTTTTCTTCGCTGTTTTGTGGTTCATGCCAGCTTGAAGGCTTTTTCAAAAGAAGGTGTCCCACAAACATCATAATGAAATATACAACCGACAAAATAATAAACATTTTATAAATTCCGCCGTCACCCAAATTTGTAAGCATCCATTGCATAATTGGGCTTGCAATTGCCTTAGCGGCACCAAATCCCGCAACAGCAAGACCTGTGGCAAGTCCTTTTTTGTCGTTAAACCAAAGCATAAGGGTTTTTACCGGGGAAAGATAACCAGTACCCAAACCTATACCCATAATGAGCCCATAACAGACATAAATTCCAAGAAGTGCAACCATGCTTCCTTTGTGAAGTCCACCGTAGTAGATAAATCCGCCTGTTCCTGCCATTCCCAATGCAAAGCAAATTGAGGCGATGAGTGAAGATTTGTGAATGTCCTTTTCAACGATGTTTCCCAAAAAGGCGGCAGACATACCCAAAAAGAATATTGCGAAGCTGAACGCCCATTCTGTAGCTCCTTTTGAGTGTCCGATGTAGTCGGCAATTTCCTGACTGAAAATTGACCAACAGTAAACTGTGCCGATACTGCAATGAAGCAACAGGGCAGGGATTGCGGCTCTAAACCACTTGTTTTCTTTTAAGTTTTTAAACATTTTTTTAATTTCCTTTCGGTTTTTTAGTGTATTATGCTAATTATACCATTATTTTTCGTTTTTGTCAACAAATTTTGTAGATATTTGTATAATATTTAAATTAATTTTAAAAACTTGTAAATAAATTTATATAAAACTATTGACAAATTATTAAAA
>CAYPIJ010000030.1:0-15064 GCA_964410755.1 uncultured Oscillospiraceae bacterium
ATTATATACTTTATTGTTTAATTTGTCAAGAAAATATAATTTAAATAATAAAAAAATTGATAAAAACAATGTATTCTCTTGACTTTTTTCTTTGTTTGTTGTAAAATAGTACTGTATGTTTTAATTTGGTGGAGGCGTTTTATGTTTTCGTTTTTTAATAAGTATAAAAGATATTCATTTGTGATAGTGGATTTTTTGTGTATGATTTTTTCCTATGCCATTATCCCTTTTATGTTCCGAGAACAAAGAGGTGATATGTATCATCTTTTTTCCACAGCATTGTTTACTTGGTTTGTTTATCTTTTCTATATGTTTGCATTCGGATGTTATAAAAATTTATTGAAATACAGCACAATAAGAGAAATTGTAACTCTTATGGCAGCATCAATGGCTACGTTTATTACGTTTTTTCTAACAAAAATATTTGCATCGCTTTTGTTGTTGCCCACTGTTTATGTTTTTGTTGCCATAGTGGTTTCAATGGTGCTTACCTTTTGTGCAAGAATAAGCGTTAAATATTATTCACGCTATGTACGACATTACGAAATGTCGAAATTGAAAAACAGATTGCTTATAATAGGCGGAGGAAGTGCGGGAAGCCTTCTTTTGGAAGAAATAAAGACAAACGAAAAAATGAATTTCAATCCTGTGGGCTTTATTGACGATAATCCAAGCAAAAATGGTGCTATGATTGGCGGAATAAAGATTTTGGGAACAAGAAAAGATATAGCAACGATTTGCCAAAAATATGAAATTACAAATATAATTATTGCAATTCCCTCACTTGAAGAAACGGAGCTTCAAAAACTTGTTAAAATATGCAGTGAAACGAAGTGCAAAGTTCAGGTTTTGCCCGGATATGAAAAAATATTGCGTGAAAGAACAGCAGAAGACAGATTGACAGGTTATGTAAGAGATGTTGACATTGAAGATCTTTTGGAACGTGATCCGGTTGTACTTGACAATGATGAGCTTAATCAAAAGTTAAAAGATAAAGTTGTTCTTGTTACAGGCGGTGGTGGTTCAATCGGCTCTGAACTTTGTCGTCAGATTGTAAAATTCAGTCCGAAAAAGCTTGTAATTGTTGATATTTATGAAAATAATGCTTATGATATTCAGCTTGAATTAAAAAGAAATTATCCCAATTTGGATTTGGAAGTTGCAATCGCTTCCGTAAGAGATTTGAAAAAAATGGAAGTTATTTTTGAAAAATATCGTCCTTATGCAGTGTATCACGCAGCTGCACATAAACATGTGCCATTAATGGAAGATGCACCTGACGAAGCAATAAAAAACAACGTTTTCGGAACATATAACTGTGCATATTGTGCCGATAAATACGGTGTTGATGGCTTTACGCTTATTTCCACGGACAAAGCAGTTAATCCCACAAATATAATGGGAGCATCGAAGCGTATATGCGAAATGGTTGTTCAAGCATTTCAAACTGTTTCAAAAACAAATTTTTCTGCAGTAAGATTTGGCAATGTTTTGGGTTCAAACGGTTCTGTAATTCCGCTTTTTAAAAAGCAAATTGCAAGAGGTGGCCCTGTTACCGTTACTCATAAGGAAATAACGAGATATTTTATGACAATTCCCGAAGCGTCACAGCTTGTTTTGCAGGCATCAGCTTTTGCGGAGGGTGGAGAAATATTTGTGCTTGATATGGGAAAACCGGTTAAAATTTACCATCTTGCACAAAAGTTGATAAGATTGTCTGGATATGAACCCGACCAAGACATAAAAATAGAAATTACGGGATTACGTCATGGCGAGAAGCTTTATGAAGAGCTTTTGATGGCAGAAGAAGGTCTTGAAAAAACAAGTAATTCAAAAATTTTCATAGGACAACCGTTGTTTACTGATTTTGAAGATTTGAATATGAAGCTTGAAAAGTTGAAAACAACTTTCAATAATCCCGACGGAAACAAAGTGAAAGAGGTTGTTTCACAAATTGTTTCAACGTACAGACCCGATTACGAAAAGAAATAGGAGTGATATATATGAGAATAGACAAATATCTTAAAGTATCGAGAATTATAAAAAGAAGAACTATTGCCCAAGAGGCTTGTGAGGGCGGTAAGGTTAAAATAAACGATAAAATTGCAAAGCCGTCAAGTGAAGTAAAAGAGGGGGATAAAATCACCCTTACTTTCGGTGCAAGAACAATTACGGTTGAGGTTCTTTCCGTTAAAGAAGTTGTGAAAAAGGACGATGCACAAAGCTTGTATCGACAAATAATGTAAAAAACGGGCTTTCGGAATGAAAAATTTCGGAAGTCTTTCTTTTTTTTAAAAATATTTTGTAAAATTATGCAAAAATACTTGCAATTATACAAAAAAAGTAGTATAATAACTTATTGGATAAAAACTACACGAGAGGAGAGCCGATTTTTCGGCCTAAAAGTAATTTATGGAAATTTTTCAACCTAAAATTTTTTCACTTTTTAAAAAATATTCAAAAAAACAATTTATCAATGATGTTGTTGCAGGTATAATTGTTGCAATTATTGCGTTACCTCTTTCAATTGCTCTTGCCATAGCTTCCGGTGTTTCACCGGAAAAAGGTTTGTATACTGCTATTGTTGCAGGATTTGTAATTGCACTTTTCGGTGGTAGTAACGTTAATATTTCCGGTCCTACCGCAGCATTTGCGACCATTGTTGCCGGAATTGTTGCACAGTACGGAACTTCCGGTCTTGTAATTGCCACAATTATGGCAGGTATAATTTTGATTTTAATGGGTATTTTGAAATTAGGCTCCCTTATTAAATACATACCTTACACAATTACAACGGGATTTACTTCGGGTATTGCCGTGACGATAGTAATAGGTCAGATTAAAGATTTTTTGGGGCTTACCTTTCCTCAAGGTGCAAGAACTGTTGAAACAACGGAAAAAGTTTCTGCAATTGTTTCATCAATTTCAACAATAAATTTTCAAGCTGTGTTGGTTGGACTTATAGCTTTGGCTGTTCTTATTGTTTGGCCAAAAATAAACAAAAAAATCCCCGGTTCTTTAATTGCGGTTGTTGTGGGAGTTGTTATTGTAAAGCTTTTTAATATGAATGTTAATACAATAGGCGATTTATATACAATTTCACGTTCACTTCCCACGTTTTCTTTGCCGTCATTTGATTTTTCGGCGATAAAGGAACTTATACCAAGCGCATTTACAATAGCAATTTTGGCAGGCATAGAATCACTTCTTTCTTGCGTTGTGTCCGACGGTATGATTGACGACAGACATAATTCCAACACTGAACTTATTTCACAAGGTTTGGGAAATATTTGTTCCGGCCTTTTCGGAGGCATTCCGGCAACGGGTGCCATTGCAAGAACTGCGGCAAACGTGAAAAACGGTGGACGTACTCCCGTTGCAGGTATGACACATGCAATTGTTCTTCTTTTGATTCTTGCGGTTCTTATGCCTTATGCGGCATGGATTCCGATGCCCGTTATAGCGGCTGTTCTCTTTATGGTTGCATATAATATGAGCGAATGGCGACAATTTGTGAAAATAGTAAAATTTGCTCCCAAAAGCGATATAACTGTGCTTATTGTTACATTTGTGCTTACAGTTGTTTTCGATTTGGTTGTTGCAATTGAGATAGGAATGGTTATTGCCGTGCTTCTCTTTATGAAACGTATGGCAGATGTTACACACATAAGAACATGGAGTGTTGCAGATGAAATTTCTTCAACAGACGGTGGCAGACTTAAAGAAATTCCAAAAAAAACAGCGGTTTACGAAATTAACGGACCTATGTTTTTTGCAACTACGGATATATTTAGTTCAATTCCCGTAAAAGACGGAATAAAAACAATGATTTTAAGAATGAGAAATGTGCCTTCAATGGACGTTTCGGCAGTTCGTATTTTAAGATCACTTTATGAAGTATGTAAAGAAAAAAATATTAAACTTATTATATCTCACGCCAATGAACAGCCTTATTCCGTTATGGAAAAAGCAGGTTTTTGTGAAGAAGTGGGATTGGAAAATTTTGCTTCAAATATAGATGAAGCACTTCTTATGGCAGAAAAAAATTTAAAATAGCATAAAATAAAAAGGAGAGAAACAAAATGAAAATTAAAATTGCAATTGCAGGCTACGGTAACTTGGGAAAAGGTGTTGAATGTGCCGTAAAACAAAATGACGATATGGAGCTTTACGGAGTATTCTCCAGAAGAAATCCCGAAGATGTTAAAACACTTACCAATGCAAAAGTTTATAAGATTGACGACATTTTAGACCACAAAGACAACATTGATGTTCTTGTAATATGCGGAGGAAGTGCAACTGATTTGCCTGTTCAAACTCCCGAATATGCAAAATATTTCAACGTTGTTGATAGCTTTGACAACCATGCAAATATTCCGACACACTTTGCAAATGTGGATAAATCCGCAAAAGAGGGCGGTAAAATTGCTATGATTTCAGTAGGTTGGGATCCGGGAATGTTTTCTCTTAACAGATTTTATTCGCAGTGTATTCTTCCCGATGGAGAGGACTATACTTTTTGGGGCAAAGGCGTTAGTCAAGGACATTCCGATGCAATAAGAAGAATTGAAGGCGTTTTGGATGCAAGACAATATACAATTCCCGTTGAAGATGCACTTGAAAAAGTAAGAAACGGTGAAAATCCCACTTTGAACGCAAGACAAAAGCATACAAGGGAATGCTTTGTTGTTGCAGAAGAGGGAGCAGACAAAGCAAGAATTGAAAATGAAATAATAACTATGCCCAATTATTTTGAGCCTTATGATACAACGGTTCATTTTATAACAATGGACGAAATGAAGAAAAATCATTCTACCTTGCCTCACGGTGGCTTTGTAATAAGAAGCGGAAGCACCGGTTTGAACGGAGAAAACAAACATATTATCGAATATAGCTTGAAGCTTGATTCAAACCCGGAATTTACTTCTTCTGTTTTGATTTGTTATGTTCGTGCGGCATATAAAATGAATAAAGAGGGAATGAGCGGTTGCAAAACTGTGTTTGACGTTGCTCCCGTTTACCTTTCAAAAAAATCTCCCGAAGAATTGAGAAAAAATATTCTTTAATTTGTTTTTTTTAGGGTGAAAAATTAGAAATATGTTCGGAATGCATAATAAAATTTGTAATTTTTGTTTATTTTCCTACTTTTTGAAAAGATTTTTTTGTTTAATTTAAAAAAAGACTTGCAATATTTTAATTTTTGTGTTAAAATAAGTTAGGATGTGATTAAAATGAAGAAATTTTATTTTCTTTTCCTACTTGCTTTATGTGCTACATTTTTCTGTTCTTGCGGAGTGAAAAAAGTGGATAACAGGCAAAAGGGAAAGGCTGTTCCGCCAAAAAAAGAAGTTTCCGAAAGAGAAGCCGGCTTGCAAAGCATTAAAGACGGTGAGTTTCGTGTGGGGATAAATCAAAGCGAGTTTTCAAAAGAATTGGTTGACGCTTTTGCAAAGGAAAACGGTTTGCAGGTTGAAGTGACTTATTACAATTCTTTGGAAGATGCAAAAAAAGCTTTGGACGATGAGGAAATTCAAATGTATTTGGGGGATTTTCCGAAAGAATCGAAAGATACAATAGATTTTTATGTATCGTCTCCATACTTAAAAGAATCTTCTTCCGTTGTTTCTTTGTCGGAAGATTACAGCTTTAATAAGGAAACGGACGTTGCGGGATATGTTAAAAATACTGCTCAAGAAATGCTTGTTGAAAATTATTTTGCAAATTCCAAAGGCTATGGTAGTATAAATTCTCTTATGAATGCACTTTCAAATGGAAAAATAGACTGTGCTTTTGTAAATACTGCTGATTTTAACGAAAGCGGATTTTTGGGAAAGGGATATTTTGTGGGCGATACTTTGTCCTATAGTCTTGTAGCTGTTTTTAAACAAAAAAACGAAGAGCTTGCAAAAGAAGCGGAAGTATTTTTCGCAAAATTAAAGGCATCTGGAACTGCTGATGACATAAGCGAAAAATATTTTGGCGAAAATCTTATTATAAAATGATGTATAATCAGAAATAACCATATAATTTAAGGAGAATATCTATATGAAAGAAATTTTAAACGAAACAAAAGAAAAAATGAGTAAATCCGTTGATGCTTTGAAACACGAATTTTCTCTTTTGAAAGCGGGACGTGCAAATCCTGCAGTTTTGGAAAGAGTCACCGTTGAATATTACGGAACACCTACGCCTCTTACACAGGTGGGTACGGTTTCCGTGCCTGAAGCAAGAATGCTTCTTATTCAGCCTTGGGACGCTTCCATATTGGGCGATATTGAAAAAGCAATTTTGAAAGCCGATATCGGTGTTACTCCAAACAATGACGGAAAATGCATTCGTTTGGCATTTCCTATGCTTACGGAAGAAAGAAGAAAAGAACTTTCGAAAGATGTTAAGAAATTGGCCGAAAATGCAAAAGTTGCCGTAAGAAACGTAAGACGTGACGCTATGGATAAATTCAAAGATATGAAGAAGAAATCCGAAATTACAGAGGACGAACTTAAGGAAAGAGAAAAAGATGTTCAAAACCTCACAGACAGTGCTATTAAAGACATTGACGCTTTAAGCGTGGAAAAAGAAAAGGAAATAATGACTGTTTAATGCGGTTGCAAAAGGTTGTGAGACTGTGTCCACAGCCTTTTTGAAATTTTTAATATAAAGGAAAAAATGAAATTTTGGATATTTTATACGAAGATAAAAATATAATTTCTTTGGTGAAGCCGGCAGGCTATTTGTGTGAAGAAAGTGATAATAAACCGAGCATTGTGAATTTTATAAGAGAACATAAATTGAAAAATAATGAAAATCAAGATGTTTTTACGGTTCACAGACTTGATGTTTTAACCTCGGGTGTTATGATTTTTGCAAAAAATAAAGCATGTGCAGGAAAGCTGTCTGCAATTGTGGGAGACCATAACGAATTTTTAAAAGAGTATCTTGTGATTGTTGAAGGAGTGCCAGAAGAGAAAAACGGCGAATATCGTGATTTTCTTTTTAAAGACAGTTCAAAAAACAAATCCTTTGTTGTGAAAAAAATGCGTAAAGGTGTAAAAGATGCTTTTTTGAAATATGAATTGCTTGACGTGAAAACCGTTAAAGAAAAAACGTATTCACTTATAAAAGTGAGACTTTTTACCGGAAGAACACACCAAATAAGAGTGCAGTTTTCAAGCAGAAAAATGCCTGTTTTGGGTGACGGTAAATACGGAAGCAGAAACAGTAATTGCAATCTTGCACTTTTTTCTCATAAATTGAGCTTTAAAAATCCGATTGATAAAAAAGAAATTACAGTAAGTGCTTTGCCGAATTTTCATGAATATCCATGGAGCATTTTTGAGGAGGTAGAAGACAGGCTATGAAAAACGACCTTACCCCCAGATTGAAAAAAGTTGCCGAAAAAATAGGAAAAGTAAATATTCTTTGTGACGTAGGTTGCGACCATGCTTATTTGCCTATTTATCTTATGAACAATAGCCTTATAAATAAAGCTTATGCTTGTGATGTTCGTGAAGGACCTTTGAATGCGGCAAAGAAAAACATAGAAAAAAATTGTTTGAACGACAGAATTTTCACTGTTTTGTCCGATGGCTTGGAAAGTGTGTCGGATAAAGAAATCGACTGTATTTCAATATGCGGTATGGGCGGAATTTTGATGTCGAGAATATTATCGGACGAAATTGAGTGTGCAAAAAAAACAAAAAAACTTGTTTTGCAGCCTATGACGGAAATTGATGTTTTAAGACGGTTTCTTTATGAAAACGGTTTTGAAATTTATGACGAAGATCTTGCAAAAGAGGACAGACGTTACTATAATGTTATTTGTGCAAGAGTGGGAAAAGAAGAAAAAAGTGATGAATTTGATTTTTATTTCGGAAAAAAGCTTTTTGAAAATCCATCTTTTTTGCTTTTTGAATACATAGAAAAAAATTACAATGCAATGTGGAAAGCATTGAATGAAAAGAAAAAGGCCGGAAGAGAAAATACGGAAAATTTGGAGTATATTGTTTCACGGCTTTACGAAAAAATGAACGAATTGAAAGAAAATTGACAAAAAAATAGATTTTTTTTCAAAAAAACTTGAAAAATTCACACACCTATGATAAAATATAAAATGAGAAAATATATTGTGGTATTTTTTTGAAAAGGAGAGCGTGACCATGCTTAATAAATATTTTCAGAATACAATTTACAAATATGTCGGTATAATCGACAATCCGTTTGGAATTATTGACGAGGAAGGAACTATTGTGGCTTCTTCCGTAAGTGCCAATATTGGCAGAAAGGTATTTGATGATGTAGGCATCTTTCTTGACGAAAATGTTGTTTTCTACAATCGTTGTGTTTACAGACCTGTTTTCAATCGTTCCAAATTTGAATTTTGCGTTTTCATTGAAAGCGATGATGCAGTTGCCGAAAAATGTGTTCAAATGCTTGCAACGGCATTTGTAGGCGTAAAACAAACCTATGAAGAAAAGTTCGATTCCACGAGCTTTATTAAGAATATTCTTCTTGACAGTATTTTGCCAGGAGATATTTATGCTCGTTCAAAAGAGCTTAAACTTGAATATGAAAAAAGCAGAATTGCTTTTATTGTATCTTTACCGTCACCGGACGATTCTTGCGTTTTCAGCATTCTTAAAGGAATGTTTCCCGAAAAAGGCAAGGAATTTGTTGTGCCCATAGACGAAAGAAACTTTGCAGTTATTCTTGAAATGCCGTCGGATGCGACGTTGAAAGATAAAACAAAAGTTGTAAACGAAATTATCAACACTGTAAGAAGTGAAGGTATGATTAATGTTTGCGTTGGTATCGGTTCAATTGTAAGCGGTTTGAGAGAACTTTCGCGTTCATACAGAGAAGCGCAGCTTGCTATTGAAATCGGTAATGTTTTTGACAGCGAAAAAGAAGTGTTCAACTATGAATCTTTGGGAATAGGAAGACTTATCTATCAGCTTCCCGTTAAGCTTTGCCAGATGTTTTTGGACGAAGTGTTTAAAAACGGTTCTATGGACAAGCTTGACAACGAAACAATAATTACAATTCAGAAATTTTTTGACAACAGTCTTAATATTTCAGAGACTTCAAGAAAACTTTTTATACACAGAAACACTCTTGTTTATCGTCTTGATAAGATTCAAAAACTTACAGGACTTGACTTGAGAGAGTTTGACGATGCAATAATCTTTAAGGTTGCTATGATGGTGAAAAGATATTTGTCGGCAAATGTTATGAAAATTTAGGAGCCTAAGAAAGTGTTAGTATTTGAAAATGTAAATAAAATATATGAAAATACCAACGTTCAGGCGCTTTATGACGTAAATTTAAAAATAGAAAAAGGGGAATTTGTTTTTTTGGTGGGCCATAGCGGTGCCGGAAAATCTACCCTTATAAAGCTTATAACCGCAGAAGAAAAACCGACTTCCGGTTTAATCAGCATAAACAATTATGTTGTATCTGCATTGAAACCGAAAAAAATTCCTTTTTACAGAAGAACGTTGGGAATGGTGTTTCAGGATTTCAGACTTTTGGATAATAAAACCGTTATAGAAAACGTTGCTTTTGCAATGAGAGTTGTGGGAGCAACAAACAGACAAATTAGAAGAAGGGCACCGGAAGTTTTGGCGAGAGTGGGACTTTCGGGTAAAGCCAAATTTTTGCCTACACAGCTTTCGGGCGGTGAACAGCAAAGAGTTGCCATTGCAAGAGCTTTGGCAAACAATCCCGGTATTATTATTGCGGACGAGCCTACCGGTAATTTGGATCCGGAAACCTCAAGAGAAATCATGGAATATCTTGAAGAAATAAATAAAAGCGGTACAACGGTTATTGTCGCAACTCACGATAGGGACATAGTTAATTCGTTCCACAGACGTGTTATTGAGGTTGTCGACGGTCGTGTTGTGCGTGATGATGAGAGAGGCGGATATACAGACCATGAAGAACTTTAGTTATTTTTTAAAGGAAGGTTTCGCCAACCTTTTCACCAACAGAATTGTAACACTTACAACATTGATAACAGTTGTTGTTTCTCTTCTTGTTATAGGTGTTTTCAATATAATATCTTTTAATATTGTACATATTTCCGAAGATTTCGGAAACAGCTTTGAGTTCAATATTTTCATAAAGGACAGTGCAAGTTCTTCCGATATGAAAGAAATTGAACAATACATAAGAAGCGTTGAAAACGTAAAAAGTGTAAAATCAAAAACAAAAGCAGAAACTTTGAAAGAGGTTAAAGGAAAAATGGACGATGCTGCTGCCATACAGGGATTGAGCGAGACTGATAATCCTTTCAGAAATTCTTTTGTTGTGACTATGACAGATCTTTCAAAAAGTGACGAAACAATAGCAAATATAAAGAAAAATCCTCAAGTTGATTCCGTTTCAAACAACGTTGAAACCTCGAAAAAGCTTGACAGTGTTTCCAAAAAAGTTAGATGGTACACGATTTTGTCTTATATTTTGTTGTCGATACTTTGTTTAAGCATAGTTTCAAATATTATAAATGTGTCTATCTTTTCAAGAAGAAAACACATAAATATAATGAAATATGTAGGCGCAACAAACGGATTTGTAAGAACACCTTTTGTTATTGAGGGCTTGATTATAGGTGTTTTGGGAGCGGTTATATCATCTGCATTTTTATCTTACGGATATGACTTGCTTTTCGGAAATTTCAACAATACCATAGCACAAATCAGCCTTATGGATCCGCAAAGCATTGCGAAAAGCTTGTTTTTAACGAATACGGCTTACGGTTTTGCAATAGGTGGTATCGGAGCTTTTTTTGCTGTAAATAAACACCTTAAGGTGTAAAAAAGGAGGCTTTTTTGTGAGTAGGAGAGATGACGATTACGATTACGATAAAAAGTATCTTAACCAAAAAAAGCTTTACAGACAAAGAAAAAAGAAACGTATCAGTGCAAGTGAATTAAAGGACAGATTGAAACTTTTCGTCCTTACTCTTGTAATAATGGTGATTGTGATTATTGTTGCAATGATTTTAATGAATTATTTTGAGGGTGTACTTGGGGAGGTAAATATAAATGTATAAAAAATATATTGCTGTTTTATTAAGCATATTTGCGGTGTTTATGACGTATACTGTAAGTGCTGAAAATATGAATGAGCTTAACAGCAAAAAGAATAGTGCAAATACGGAAATGAATTCCATAAGACAAAAAATTCAAGACGCTAAAAACAGTAAAGTTCCTTACGAACAAAAGAAAAAGGAAATTGATGCTCAGCTGGATGCGGCAAATTCCGAGCTTGCATCTTTAAATATGCAAATAGCTTCTTTGCAGTCGGATATTACCGCAAAAGAAATGGAAATTGAAAATCTTTCCAACGAGGAAAGCGAAGCCAATGACCTTTTTAAAGAAAGAATGAGAGCTTTGTATGAAGATAACTCACTTTCTTATATTGACGTTTTACTTAACAGTACAAGTATTTCAGACTTTTTTTACAGAATGGATGTAATAAGACAAGTTTCCGATTATGACCAAAATGTTATTACTCAAATTGTAAATAAAAAGGAAATTATTGAAGATTCCAAAAAAGAATTGGAATCAAAAGAAACGGAAATTAAGCAGGTTCAAGCACAGGCTGAAGCAAAAAAGGCAAAAGTGCAGCAGCTTAACAACGAAAATCAAGCTGTTTTAAATTCTATTAACAGTGATATTTCAGAGTATGAAAAACAATTGAAAGCCGAAGAACAAGAAGCTGCTCGTATCGAGAGCAGAATTAAAGCACTTTTGGCACAGCAAGCACAACCGAAAACTCAAAGTAATACTTCAAGCGGAAGTGTAACGACTCAAACTCCGTCAGCTTCCGGCTTTATATGGCCTTGTCCCGCTTCAAGAACTGTGACATCGCCTTTCGGAAAAAGATATCACCCATTGACGGGAAAATATACAATGCATAACGGTATTGATATAGGCGGTCCTAACGGATGTAATATTGTAGCCGCAAAAAGCGGTACGGTAATTGTTTCCGAATATTCCTCTTCCTACGGACACTATATTATAGTAAACCATGGCGGTGGTTATACCACTACTTACGCTCATTTGAGTTCTCGTCTTGTTTCGGTGGGAGCAAGCGTATCTCAAGGACAGGTTATTGGTAAAGAGGGAAGTACAGGCTGGTCTACAGGTCCTCACCTTCACTTTGAAGTTTCCATTAACGGTGTAAGATACAATCCGCTTAATTATGTGAACTAAAATAGTAAAAACCGGGGCTGCACGAAATGGGTAGCCCCTAAAATTTTAATAAAAGGAAAATGACAATGAACGAAGAAAATAAAAAAATTGAAGAAAATGAAGAAACGGAAAATGAAATAAAAAATGTTTCCGAAGAAATAAAAGAAGAAAAAAGTGAAAAACCGGAAGAAGAACTTATAAAAGATATTATTCACAAGGAAAGAGAACAAAATTCGGAAAATGCGCCCGATAAAATCGTTGTTGAGCATATTTACAATGAAAAAAGCTTTAAAAGTAAGTTGATTTCAGTTCTTCTTGTCGTGGTTATGGGAGTATCTTGCTTTTTGGCAGGTGCTTTAAGCGAGAGAATCGGTTCCGGTAACGTGAATTACAGAAAATTGGAAAAAATTCAATATCTTATTGATAAAAATTATTATTTTAAAGACCAAATAGACCACGATAAAGCTTTTGATAATGCACTTTCTGTATATACCGCATCTTTCGGTGACCAATTTACTTATTATTTGGACGAAGATTATTTGGAAGAATTTAATCAATCCATAACCGGAAATTATGTTGGTATCGGTGTTACCGTTACTACAGATGAGGACGGTTATGTTGTTTTGACACAGTGCTTCAAAGGCGGAAGTGCTATGGAAGTCGGAATGCTTCCGGGGGATAAAATCGTAAGTGTTGACGGTAAAGACGTTGTGGGACTTTCCGTTGATGATGTAGTTGCGAAAATTAAAGGTGAAGAAGGCGGTAAAGTAAAAGTAAGCGTTTTGAGAGACGAAAAAAACGTTGATTTTGAGCTTACGAGAAAAGCCGTTACAATAGAGACGGTAACTTCAAAGATTATCGGTGATTCAATAGGATATATCAACATTTCAAGTTTTGATGTTTCAACGGACGAAGAATTTGTTGCTGCTTATGAAAAAATATCTAAAAACAATAAGCTTACAGGTCTTATTATAGATTTAAGAAATAACGGTGGCGGTCTTTTGGATAGCGTTGTTAATGTTGCCGATTATCTTATGCCCGAAAGTACAATTGTTTCCATAAAATACAGAAATGCAAAAGATTCGGTTTATAAATCAGACGAAAAATGTGTTGATGTTCCGATTGTTGTTTTGACAAATGAATATACAGCGAGTGCTTCCGAGCTTTTGGCAGGCGGTTTGCGTGTGAACAACAAAGCTAAGCTTGTGGGAACAAAAACTTACGGAAAAGGCGTTGTTGGTACGCAGTTTGACGTTGACAGTAAAACAGCAGTTGTTATAACAGTTGGAGAATATTTCTTACCTGACGGAACAAATATCCATAAAAAAGGAATTCAGCCCGATGTTGAGGTTAAACTTAACGAAAATATTAAAAATATTTATCTTGCAGACGAAAAGGAAGATAATCAGCTTCAACAGGCAATCGAGGAACTTAAAAAGTAATGAAAGAAATGACACTTAATGCAAATGCAAAAATAAATATTTCGCTTGATGTTTTATCTTCAAGAGATGACGGATACCACGAGCTTGAAATGGTTATGTGCGAAATTCCTCTTTTTGACGTGGTGAAATTGAAAAAACAAAAAGATATAACCTTGCATTTAAAAGGGGAATTTACTCCGAATAATACGCAAAATACGGCGTATAAAGCAGCAAAAGCCTTTTTTGATTATACAAAATCGGACGGTGGAGTGGAAATATACATCGAAAAAAACATTCCCGTATGTGCCGGTTTGGCAGGAGGCAGTACAGATGCGGCCGCTGTTATTAAAGGGCTCGATAGGCTTTACGAAACAAAGCTTACTTTGGAAGAAATGATTGAAATCGGTGATACTGTGGGAAAAGACGTGCCTTTTTGTCTCCACGGTGGGACCTGCTTGGCAAAAGGGACAGGCGAAAAATTAGAAGAGCTTTCTCCTTTGAAAAATTGCTATATAGTTCTTATAAAGCCGGATAATATATATGTCTCCACAAAAGACGTTTTTGAAAAATACGATAATGAAAAAAACGAGCTTCACCCATACACAAAAGGTATTGTGAAAAAACTGGAAGAAAAAAATCCGTCTGCACTTTCAAGAATGATGTATAATGTGCTTGAAAATGTAACATCAAAAATGCATTCCGAAATAAGTGAACTTAAAAACGAACTTTTGGATATGAAAGCCGAGGGAGCTGTTATGAGCGGAAGCGGTCCTTCCGTATTCGGAATTTTTACAAATTTTGACAACGCAAAAAAGGCACTTTCACATTTTAAAGAAAAATATAATCATTCTTATCTTTTGGATATGTATAAAAATAAATAATTTTGGTATAAAATAGTACATTGAATTATGTACTATTTTTTTATGAAAGGAATTATTTATATGAAAGTAACAAGATTTTTAATTGCAACGATTATGTGTGTACTTATAGGCGGTATATTTGGTGTTTATGCAAAGGATAAAAACAATATTCAGAACATAAATGATGAGCTTTTGAGGTTTCATATTGTTGCAAACAGCGATTCAAATGAAGATCAAAACTTAAAAATGCAGGTTCGCAAATTTATTTTTGAAAATGTTTCTTTTGACAAAAATATGACGAAAAAAGACGTTGAAAAGTGGTTTTCTGAAAATAAAAACGACCTTGAAAACAAAATAAACGAATTTTTAAAAGAAAAAAAGTGCGATTATAAAGCTACCGTAAGCGTTGAAAAAGAATATTTCGGAATAAGAAAATACAATAATTTTATTCTTCCGTCGGGAAAATATGATGCTGTTATTGTAAAATTGGGAAAAGCAAACGGCAAAAATTTCTTTTGTGTAATGTATCCGTCTTTGTGTTTGATTGACAGTTTAAGCGGAGATGTAAGAGGAAATATTTCCGAGC
>CAYPIJ010000031.1:0-14779 GCA_964410755.1 uncultured Oscillospiraceae bacterium
ATATAATAGGACTAAATTTTTTTTGAAAATGCGGAGGGATTTTTTTGAAAGAAACTTTACTTTTTAAAACAACAGAACTTAATAAAGCTTCCGAGATAATAAAAAAAGGAGGTACGGTTGTATTTCCTACCGAAACGGTTTACGGTCTCGGTGCCAATGCCTATGACGAAGAAGCTGTTAAAAATATATTTTTGGCAAAAGGTCGTCCACAGGACAATCCGTTAATTGTTCATGTTTTCGATTTGGAAGAAATAAATAATATTACGAAAGACTTTAACGAAAATGCAAAAAAAATTGCAAAGGCTTTTATGCCCGGTCCGATAACCGTGGTTTTGAAAAAGAAAGATACAATTCCGAATGTTGTAAGTGCCAATTTGGAAACTGTCGGAATTAGATGTCCACTTTCAAAAACAGCAAGAGCTTTTATTAAAGCTTGCGGTTGTCCCATAGCGGCACCCAGTGCAAATATTTCGGGAAGTGTTTCCGCCACAAACTTTTTTGACGTTAAGGACGAGCTTATGGGACGTGTTGACGGAATTATAGAGGGAGAAAACTGTGAATACGGAATTGAATCCACAGTTATAGATATGACAAAAGAACCTCCCGTTATTTTAAGACCCGGAAGCGTAACTTACGAAATGATAAAAGAAATTATTCCCGATGTGAAAATTCATTCTTCCCTTATAAACGGAAAATTTGAAGAACACCCATCGTCACCGGGAATGAAATACAAGCATTATGCTCCCAAAGCGGAAGTATTTCTTGTTTACGGTGAATATAAAAAAATTAACGAATGGTTTTTAAAAAACAAAGAAAATTCTTGCCTTTTTATGTTTAGTGAATACATAAAAAACAAAGAAAACGTTTTCGACTTGGGCAGTAAGGATAAACTTGAAGAAATGGCAGAAAAAATATTTGCCTATTTAAAAAAAGCAGATTATGATGGATATGAAAAAGTATATATTCCCGCTGTGGAAGAAAAAAATATCGGTTTTTCCGTTATGAACAGACTGAAAAAATCTTGCGGAGGAAAAACGATTAAATTATGATTGAAATTGTAAAAATGAAAAGTGAGCATATTTGCGATGTGGCAAATATAGAAAGCTTGTGCATAGATACTCCCTGGGGAAAAAAACAAATTGAAAAAGAGCTTAACAACGAAAAAGCAACATACTTTTGTGCGGTTACAAATGAAAGGGTAGTTTGATATATAGGCGTTTGGAACATTATGGACGAGGGAAATATCACAAATATTGCCGTACATCCTGATTTTCAAAGAAAAGGCATCGGTTTTATGCTTCTTTCAAAAATGATAGAGTTTGCAAAAAACGAAAAAATGCTTTTTCTTACATTGGAAGTAAAAGAAGAAAACAAAAAAGCAATTTCACTTTATAAAAAATGTAATTTTGAAATTATCGGCAGAAGAAAAAAATATTATCATAATAAATATGATGCAATTTTAATGAAATATAACATATAAATTAAAAAACTTGAAAGGATAAAGAAAAATGGCAAAAATTTTGGCAATTGAAACTTCTTGTGACGAAACAGCAGCCGCTGTAATTGAAAACGGAAGAAAAATTTTAAGCAACGTTATATATTCTCAAGCGGATATTCACGCAATTTTCGGTGGCGTTGTTCCCGAAATAGCTTCAAGAAAACACATTGAAGCATTGGATAAAGTGGTGGATAAGGCACTTTGTGACGCAAATATGGATTTTTGCGATGTTGATGCTGTTGCGGTAACTTCATGCCCCGGTCTTATAGGAGCGTTGCTTACGGGGGTATCCTATGCAAAATCTTTAAGTTTTGCTCTTAATAAACCGCTTATAAGTGTGCATCACATTAAAGGACATATTGCGGCAAATTACCTTACGGACGAAAATTTTAAGCCTCCGTATCTTTGTCTTGTTGTTTCCGGCGGTCATACACAAATTGTTTATGTAAAAGATTATCTTGAATTTGAAATTTTGGCAAAAACAAGAGATGATGCTGTTGGTGAAGCATTTGACAAGGTTGCGAGAGTCTTCGGACTTGCATATCCCGGTGGTGTAAAGGTGGATAAAATGTCACCTTACGGAGATAAAAACAAAATCACCTTTACAAAACCGAAAATGGGTGATACAGACGATTTTTCCTTTAGCGGAATAAAAACAGCAATTAATTGCTATGTTGCAAAAGTAGCGCAAAAACCTATTGAAGAGTATGAAGATAATGAAATCATTACCGATAAGCCCTTTAAAGGCTTGGGACTTAATGTTTCCGAGGGCGGTGTTACAAAAAACGATATAGCTGCGTCATTTTCTCATACAGTTGCAACAATGCTTACGGAAACATTCTTTAAAATAGCAAAAGAAAAAAAAGTTGAAAGAGTTTGTATGGCCGGTGGTGTAAGTGCAAACAGCGTTCTTCGTAAAATGTTTTTTGAAAAAGCAAAAGAACTTAATTTACACGGTGTTTGCCCGGAGCTTAGCCTTTGCGGTGACAATGCGGCTATGATTGGAAGTCAAGCATATTATAAATATGAAAAAGGTCTTTTAGCCGACTACGATTTAAACGCAAAACCTTATGTAAGTGTTGAAGATAATATATGAAAAAAATAAGGAGGTATTTCCAAATGAAAAAATTAATATCACTTTTTCTTACGTTGAATTTAATTATAGCAATGAACTTTACTGCTTTTGCAACGGATAATATAGGCGATGTTTTAGGGAATATTTATTCCACTGATATTTTAACTTATGTAAACGATACCGTTATTCCGTCTTATTCCTTAAACGGAAAAATGCTTATTGTTGCGGAGAACTTAATGTCTTACGGTTTTAATGTTATATACAATGACGAAATCAGATGTCTTTTTGTTACCCGTAACGGAAAAAAAGAAAATTCCCTTTGTGACGAAACAAGAGGAACCGTTGGTGAAATTACGGGTCATTATTACAAAAGCGACATAAGAGTAATTTTTAACGGCAAATTTATAACCGCTTATTCTTTAAACGGCAAAATGGCGATTGAAGCGGAAAGTTTGGGGAAAGTTTCGGAAAATGAAGAAAATTTCGGACTTTCAAAGTATTTAATGACTGTAAAATGGAATGAAGATGAAAGAAAACTTAATTTATACACTCATACCGACGAATTTATTGATACGCAAAAAGTAATTGAAAATTACAAGAATATGAATTATTTCGGTTGGCATTATAGCGGTGAAATAGAGCTTGCGGGCGGAAAAATTCTTTTGGGAGCAGTGTGGGGTACATCTCACGGAAATTATAAATATTATCAGTATTTGTCCGATGACGGAATTTATTACCTGGAATTAAACTTGATTTTGGATTATTATGGCTTTCGTGACATTTGGGGACATATAAAAATCGAAAATTTAAAAGCTTGTGATGACCTTCTTGAATTTTACGGAATAACACAAGACGGAACAGAGGGAACATATCTTTTAAATCCGAAAACGGGAGTTGTTGTGCCGTACGGTGATGAGCTAAAGAATGAATATGAGAAAAGCTTTAATTAAAAACAGCGAAAAATATTATATCATAAAATACATTTGGAATGATAATCATAATACAGATAAATATGAATAAAAATTGAAAGGATAAAAATCATGAAACATATTACACCAAAGAAAAACAACGATATTTATATCATAAATTCCGATAAGTTTAAAACATTTTCGGTCAGCTTTTATTTTATGACGGAATTAAATGAAGAAAATATCAACAAAAACGCACTTTTTCCCTTTTTGTTAAAGCAGGGAAGTATGAAATATCCCGATATGAAATCTTTAAACACACAACTTCAAAGATTTTACGGTGGTAGCTTTGGAGCTTCCGCAAGAAAAAAGGGGGATATTCACCTTATTGAAATACGTTTTGAATTTTTAAGAGAAAAATTTTGTGAAAAAGGTTACACAAAAGAAGTTTTGAACTTTATGAAAGAGGTTATGCTCAATCCTTACGTTAAAGACGATGGTTTTTGCGAGGAATATGTAAACCGTGAAAAATCAAACCTTATAGATTATATAAACGGTGTTATTAATGATAAAAGAGAATATACTTCAATTAGACTTACCGAAGAAATGTTTGAGGGTGAAAATTATGCACTTTTTGAATACGGTAAGCCGGAAATCATTGAAAAACAAAACGGAAAAAACTTGTATGAACAGTATAAAAAGGTTGTAAAAACAGCACCTTTGATAACTTTTATTCACGGAGATATTGACGAAAATGAATTTTTGGATTGTTTTTCCGAACTTTTTGAAAACGAAAGAAACGATATTCCAAAAAATTCAATTTACAATAAAAATTTAAAAGAAGTAAAAATTACCGAAGAAAATCAAAACATAGTTCAAGGAAAATTTGCACTTGGATTTTCAACGGATATTAAGCCCGATGACGAGGACTATTACGCACTTACACTTTTTAACGGTGTGTTCGGTTCGGGTCCTACCTCAAAGCTTTTTATGAATGTAAGAGAAAAAATGTCTCTTTGCTACTATGTTTTTTCACGTCTTAACAGACTTAAAGGTACAATGCTTGTTTCAATAGGTACCGACAGAGAAAACTTTAAAAAAGCTTACGATGAAATATTTAAACAGCTTGAAGATTGTAAAAACGGAAATATAACAGAGGAAGAAATTACCTTTGCCAAGAAATTCATAGTTTCCGTTTTGATGCAGTCCGAGGATTCCCAGCACAGTATAAGCGAATTTTATCTTACGGGAATTTTGTGCAACAAAATGATAACACCGGAAGAATATATTAAAAAGATTGAAGACCTTAAAATTGAAGATTTGAAAAATGTCGCTTCAAAAATTACGCTTCAAACAGAATATTATCTTAAATAGAAGAAAGGGGAAAAACAATGAATTTTGAAAAAATTTACAATGAAAAAATAGATGAAACACTTTATCATGGTGTTTCAAGTGCGGGACTTAACGTTTACGTTCTTCCGAAAGCGGGATTTTCCAAAAAATATGCTGTTTACAGCGTAAATTTCGGTTCTTGTGATATAAGCTATAAAATTGACGGAAAAGAAATAACCGACCCGTTGGGAATTGCACACTTTTTGGAACATAAGCTTTTTGAAATGCCTGACGGAAGAAATGCTTTCGACCTTTTTGCCAATACGGGTGCAAGTGCAAATGCTTTTACTTCAAACAATATGACAGCATATCTCTTTTCCGCAAGTGAAGGCTTTGATGAAAGCTTGGATATACTTTTAAATTATGTAAACGACCCTTATTTTACAGACGAAAACGTTGAAAAAGAGCAAGGAATAATCGCACAGGAAATAAAAATGTATGACGATGACCCACAGTGGAGACTTTACAACAATGTCCTTGGCTGTCTTTACAAAAACAACCCCATAAGAGACGATATTGCAGGCAGTGTTGAGTCCATTTCTCATATTACAAAGGACGTTTTGTATAATGCTTACAACGCTTTTTACCGTCCCGAAAATATGGTGCTTTTCATTGCAGGCGATGTTGATTTGGATAAGGTTGGAGAGCTTGTTGAAAAGAACGTTAAGGAAAAAGAACCTATGAGTGTTGAAAGAATACGACTTTCCGAGCCGAAAGAAATTTACGAAAAAGAAATTGTTAAAAATATGAGTGTTTCAAAGGACAATTATATTTTGGGCTTTAAAGATAATGAAATCGGCTTAAAGGGTGAAGAATTTCTTATTAAAAATATAGAAATCACACTTATTTTAAAAATGCTTTTTTCTGAATTTTCCGACCTTTACAATGACCTTTACCAAAGAGGAATAATCAATGATTCTTTCTCTTACGAAAATCTTATGCATGAAGATTATTGTGCGGTTTTGATGGGTGGAGAAACTGATAATGTTGAAGAAAGTGTTAATGAACTTATTTTGGGAATAAACAAAATTAAAGAAAAAGGATTTACAAAGGAAGATTTTGACCTTGCGAAAAAATCAATGTGGGGCAGACAAATAAGAGCTTACAATTCTTTGGAAGCGGTAGCAAACAGTTTTTGTTCAAATTTCTTTTTGGGAATAAATGCTTTTGATTTTGCCGATGCTTTTGATAAAATCACATTGGACGGTGTAAACAGCCGTATGAAAAAAATGTTTGACGATAATTACAGCATATCTGTTGTAAAGCCTGAAAAATAAAAAGGAGAAAAGCTTATGAATGAAATAACTTTTCCGAATTTAAATTTAAAATTCAATATCGATCCGATAGCCTTTTCTTTGGGAAATATTCATATCTATTGGTATGCGATTATAATAGTTTTCGGAATATTTGCAGGCTTTTTATATGCTTCTTGGTTTTGTAAAAAAGAAAATAACGATACGGAGGTCCTCTATGATGTTCTTTTGTGGGGACTTCCATCGGCAATAATCGGAGCAAGAGCCTATTATGTGATTTTTAATTTTCAGCTTTACAAAAACAACATTTCCGATATTTTTAAAATTCATGAGGGCGGACTTGCAATTTATGGTGGTGTGATTTGTGCCTTTTTATCCACATTTATATATTGTAAACGCAAAAAAATCAACGTTTGGCAAATTTTCGACTACGGTTCGGCAGGCTTTTTGGTAGGGCAATGCATTGGAAGATGGGGGAATTTTGTTAATCAGGAAGCTTTCGGTACAAACAGTAACGGACTTTTCAGTATGAAAGGAAATGTTATAACTCAATCTTTGGAAGCTCTAAAGGAAAGCGGTGTGGATATAAATTTGCAAATGGGAGTACACCCAACATTTTTATACGAGAGTTTTTGGAGTTTTTTGGGAATAATTCTTATTTGGTTTGTTTTTAAACATAAAAAAAATCACGGAGAAGCATTTTCCTTTTATCTTGTTTGGTACGGTGTTGGCAGATTTTTTATTGAAGGCTTGCGTACCGACAGCTTAATGATTTTCAATATGTTCAGAATTTCTCAAATTGTAGCGGTTTTATGCGTGATATTTGGAATAACGGTTTTTGTGAAAAAAAGAAATATTAAATTTATTATAAAAGCAGAATAAATACATAAGGAATGATAAAATGAACGATAAACTTTATGATGTTTGGCTGAGTACCGTTGCGGGAGTGGGAAGTGTAACAATTAAGAATCTTTACGAAGTGTATGAAACAAGTAAAGATATTTACGACCTTACTCCGTCGCAAATTGATGAGATTGATTTTTTAAGTAAAAATCAGAAAATCGCATTGAAAGCCAAAAATTTGGATTATGCACAGTCTATTATTGAAGATTGCTTGGAAAAGGATATTGAAATAATATCCTTTCATGAAGAAAACTATCCCGAAATGCTTAAGGATATTTACGATCCGCCCATAGTGCTTTATAAAAAAGGAATACCTTTTGATTTTAACAATACCGCAATGGTTGGAATTGTGGGAACAAGACGAGCTTCGGTTTACGGTGATAAATGTGCAACCATGTATGCTTATGATTTATCAAAGGCAAATATTGTTGTGGTTAGCGGTATGGCTATGGGAATAGATACTTCCGCTCACAGAGGTGCTTTGAAAGCTGGCAGTGTTACAGTTGCTGTTTTGGGAACAGGAGTAGATGTGTGTTATCCGTTGGAAAATAAAGAAATATATGAATATCTTTGCAAATACGGTGTTATAATTTCCGAATATCCACCGAAAACCACAGCACACCCGGGGCATTTTCCCAAAAGAAACAGAATTATAAGCGGAATTTCAAAGGCATTGCTGGTTGTTGAGGCAGGATTGCGAAGCGGTGCACTTATTACGGCCGATTTGGCAAACGAACAAGGAAAATCGGTATATGCAATTCCAAACGGAATTATGAATAAGGCAAGCACCGGTACAAATAATATCATAAAAGAATACGCATATTTAACCAATACTCCAAACGATATAATAGAGTATTTTTACGGAAGATATAACGTTGGAAAAACACAGGAAAGTGAAAAAGCGGACGAAGAATTTTTGAAAATGTTGGAAAATTTATCGGGCGAAGAAAAGCTTGTGGCAAAATGTCTTTCCGATAAACCGAAATATATCGATACTTTGGTTCGTGAAACAAATTTTCCCGCAGGAAAAATAGGTGCTATTATGACCATGCTGGAAATTTACGGAATTGCTGTTTCACATCCGGGTAACTCGTATTCTTTAAAATTTTAGAAAGTAAAAAGAAAGGATTTTTATAGATGTCAAAAAATTTAGTTATAGTGGAATCACCCTCAAAAGCAAAAACGATTGAAAAATATTTAGGGAAAGATTATGAAGTAATTGCTTCAATGGGCCATTTGAGAGATTTGCCCGAAAAAACTTTAGGAGTTGATATTGAAAACAACTTTGAACCGAAATATCAAATTATGCCAAAAAGAAAAACACTTGTAAAAGATATTGTAAAATTGTCGAAAGAAGTAGACAATGTATATCTCGCAACCGACCCTGACCGTGAAGGTGAAGCGATAAGCTGGCATATTGCCAATATTTTGGGAATAGACGAAAACGAAAAATGCAGAGTAACGTTTAACGAAATAACAAAATCAGCTGTAACAAAAGCGATTAACGAACCGAGAAGCATTGACATTTCTTTGGTTGATGCTCAACAGGCAAGAAGAGTGCTCGACAGAATTGTGGGTTACAAATTAAGCCCATTTTTATGGAAAAAAATAAGAAAAGGTTTAAGTGCGGGAAGAGTTCAGTCCGTTGCCGTTAAAATGGTTTGTGACAGAGAAAACGAAATTAATAAATTCGTTCCCGACGAATATTGGACTATTGATGCAATGTTCCAAGATGAAAAGAAAAAAAGCTTTTCTTCAAAATTTTATGGAATTAACTCCAAAAAGGCTGATATTATAAGCGAAGAAAGTGCGATGAAAATAACGCAAGATATTGAAAATTCCGAAATTGTTGTAAAAAGTATAAAGGAATCTTCCAAAAAGAAGTATGCCGTTCCGCCTTTCACCACAAGTACACTACAACAGGCAGCATCGGGAAAACTAAACTTTTCTTCAAAGAAAACAATGATGGTTGCACAAACTCTTTATGAAGGTGTTGACATTAAAGATGTGGGAACGGTTGGTCTTATAACATATATGAGAACCGATAGCTTACGTATCGCAAATGAAGCTTTGGCACAAGCAAAGGATTATATTTTGAAAAATATCGGTGAAGAATACTATCCCGATAAACCAAATGTGTTCAAGAAAAAATCGGGCAATGTTCAAGATGCTCACGAAGCAATAAGACCTGCCGATGTAAATCTTACTCCCGATAGTATAAAATCATCACTTACAAATGACCAATATAAGCTTTATAAGCTTATTTGGAACAGATTTGTTTCTTCACAGTTAAAACCTGCAATTTACAATGTTTTAACAATTGAAATAGAAGCAAAGGGAGAAAAAGATATTTACAATTTTCGCACAAGTGCTCAAACCTTGAAATTTGACGGTTGCACAAAATTCTACACAGACGTGGAAGAAGAAAAAGAGAAAAAAGCTAAAATCCCCAAACTTTCGGAAAATGATAAGCTTTCTTTGGAAGAAATAATTCCAAAACAAAATTTCACAAGTCCGCCGTCAAGATATACGGAAGCGACGCTTATAAAAGCTATGGAAGAAAAGGGAATAGGAAGACCTTCCACTTACGCACCTACAATTACAACAATTCTTTCAAGAGAGTATGTTGAAAAAGAGGGAAAAAGCTTTAAACCTACAAATTTGGGCACAATTGTTACAGAGCTTATGAAAACATCATTTTCCAATATAGTTGACGAAAAATTTACAGCATCTATGGAAAAAGAGCTTGACGAAATTGAAGAAACGGATAAGGATTGGAAAAGCGTAATCGGTAATTTTTACGAGGACTTTAAAAAGGAACTTGCGGATGCAAACGAAAACGCTCCCAAAATGCAGGAGGTTTCAGAGGTTAAATGTGATATTTGCGGTTCAAATATGGTAATAAAAAGCGGTAGATTCGGTAAGTTTCTTGCTTGTCCAAAATATCCCGACTGTAAATGCACAAAGCCTATGCCCAAAGAAGAGCTTGAAGTTCCATGTCCTAAATGCGGTGGTATTTTGGTGGAAAAATCCTCGAAAAACAAAAAAATCTTTTACGGCTGTAAAAATTACCCCGAATGTGATTTTGCATCTTGGGATAAACCGATTGACGAAAAATGTGAAGAATGCGGAACATATATGGTAGAGCATAAATATGGTCGCTCCGTTAAGAAATACTGCGGAAATCCCGATTGTAAAAATGCAAAGCCCGTAAGAGCCGCAAAAAAGAAAACTACAAAAGAAGAAAGCGAAAAGAAATAGAATATGAATGACTTTATTACAGTAATCGGAGGCGGACTTGCCGGCTGTGAAGCCGCAAATGTTATAGCATCACATAACATAAAGGTACGCCTTTACGAAATGAAAACAAAAAAGAAAACACCTGCTCAACACAGTGATTTTTTCGGTGAGCTTGTCTGTTCAAATTCCTTAAAAGGAAATCATCTTTCCAACGCTTGCGGACTTTTAAAGGAAGAATTGAGAATGCTTGGTTCTTTGTGTATGGAAAGTGCCGAAAAAAGCAGAGTTCCCGCAGGTGATGCGTTGGCGGTTGATAGGGATATGTTTGCAAAATATATTACCGATAAAATAAGAAATAATTCCTATATTGAGGTAATAGATGAGGAATTGACGGAAATTCCCGATGGAATTGTTATAATTGCAACCGGTCCTTTGACAAGTGAAAAAATGACGGAAAAAATTTCAGAGCTTATTAACGAAAAAAATCTTTATTTTTACGATGCCGCTTCACCAATTGTAACAAAAGAATCCATAAATATGGATATTGCTTACAAAATGGCAAGATACGGTCGTGGAAGTGACGATTATATAAATTGTCCTTTTACAAAAGAACAGTATGATGTTTTTTACAATGAACTTATAAACGCAAAAACAGTTGAACTTAAAAGCTTTGAAAATTTAAAGGTTTTCGAGGGGTGTATGCCTGTTGAGGTTATGGCAAAAAGAGGTGAACAAACACTTACTTTCGGACCTTTAAAGCCTGTTGGACTTCCGAACCCGAAAACGGGAGAAGAATATCACGCAGTTGTTCAGTTAAGATGTGAAAATAAAGAAGATACACTTTATAATCTTGTTGGATTTCAAACAAATCTTACTTTTCCGGAACAAAAACGTGTATTTTCTCTTATTCCCGGGCTTGAAAATGCGGAATTTGTTCGCTATGGCGTAATGCACAGAAATACTTATATCAATTCACCCAAACACCTTAATCCAACAAACGCATTAAGAGATAACAAAAATATTTTCTTTGCGGGACAAATTACCGGTGTAGAAGGATATGTGGAATCAATGGCTTCCGGTTTGGTTTCTGGAATTAATGCTGTGAAACGCTTTAAAAACGAAGAAATGCTTATTTTTCCGTCGGAAACGGCAATAGGCTCTCTTTTGGGCTATATAACAGACGAAAGCATAAGCAATTTTCAGCCTATGAATATGAATTTCGGAATTTTGCCGAAATTAAAGGAAAGAATAAAAAACAAAAAAGAAAGATACGAAAAGGTATCTGCATTGGCAATTGAAAAAATGAAAGAATTTATAGAAGAAAAGGAGATGTGACACTATGAGTAACGTATCAAAACAGCTTGACGAAATATTATCCCTTGTGGAAAAACCGGGCAGATATATAGGTGAGGAATACAACGCAGTAATAAAGGACGAAAAGGACGTGGAGCACACATTTGTGTTTTGTTTTCCCGACACTTATGAAATAGGTATGTCACATTTGGGAATAAAAATACTTTACGATATTGTAAACCAACAAAAAAATATGTGGGCAAAGCGTGCTTTTATGGTTTGGTCGGATATGGAAGAAAAAATGAGAGAAAAAAATATCCCACTTTATGACCTTGAATCGAAAACACCGTTAAAGAAAGCAGATGTGTTGGGATTTACTTTGCAATATGAACTTTCCTATTCTTCCGTTCTTGCAATGCTTGATTTATCTCAAATTCCGCTGAGAAGTGAAGACAGAGACGAGTCATATCCGTTGATTTGTGCAGGAGGCCCTTGTGCTTACAATGCTGAGCCTCTTTGTGACTTTATCGATTTCTTTATTATCGGTGAAGGTGAGGACGTACAGCTTGAAGAATGTAATACAATTTTACAAGGTAAAAAACAAGGAAAATCGAAAAAGGAAATTCTTTACGATTTGTCTCTTATAAAAGGAATATACGTTCCGTCACTTGTTGATGTTACCTATAATGAGGATAAAACAATAAAATCAATTGAAAAAACAGAGGAGAAAAGAATAGTTTACAATCTTGATGAAGCAACATATCCCACTTCTTTTGTTGTACCTTTTGTTGAAGCTGTTCACGACCGTATTACACTTGAAGTAATGAGGGGTTGTATGAGAGGTTGCCGTTTCTGTCAGGCGGGATATATTTATCGACCGAAACGTGAAAAAAACCCCGATGTTCTTTATTCCCTTGCTTGCGATGCTTTCAGAAAAACAGGTTATGAAGAAATTTCTCTTTCTTCTCTTTCAACAAGTGATTACACAGGTCTTCACAGTTTGAAAACAAAGCTTTCGGAATTTAAAAAAGAAAATATGGTAAATGTTTCTTTGCCGTCTTTGAGAATAGATAATTTTAAAGAAGATGCAATGGAAAGCTTGAATGAAATAAGAAAAAGCTCTCTTACATTTGCACCGGAAGCAGGCACTCAAAGAATGAGAGATATTATTAATAAAAATATTACGGAAGAACAAATTATGAGTACAATGAAATTTGTTTTTGAAAACGGTATGTCTTCTGTAAAGCTGTATTTTATGATTGGACTTCCTTTTGAAACAGATGATGATGTTTTGGGAATATGTGAGCTTGTTAAAAAGATTGAAAATCTTTATTACGCAACACCGAAAGAACTTAGAGGACCTCGTTTTTCAATTACAGTTTCCGTTTCTTCATTTGTTCCCAAGGCACATACGCCTTTTCAGTGGGCACCTCAAAATTCCTATGAGGAGCTTATGAGAAAACAGGATTTATTGAAAGAAAATTTACGTTCAAAGCATATTCGCCTTAATTGGCACGATTCAAAAACATCTGTTTTGGAAGGTGTTTTTGCAAGAGGTGACAGAAGATTGGGAAAAGTAATTGAAGAAGCGTATAGAAGCGGTTGTCGTTTGGACGGTTGGAGCGAATATTTTTCCTATGAAAAATGGATGGAAGCATTTGAAAAATGCGGTGTAGACCCTGCATTTTACAATGAACGTAAGCGTGAATATGACGAAATTCTTCCGTGGGATACAGTAAGTTGCGGTGTTACAAAAGAATTTTTTGTACGTGAATGCGAAAACGCACGAAACGTAAAAACAACACCGAATTGCCTTGAAAAATGTTCGGGTTGCGGTGCCTCAAAATTCAAATGCAATAGCATTTGCCATAATAGATAATTTTGTTGTTAAATTTATATTTCGGAGTTGATATTATGAAAGAAAACAGAAGAAAAAGGGCTATTGCAATAATTTCGGCAATTTTTGTGATTGTCTTAATTTTAGGTGCAATTGTATTTGCTTTCAGAAACAGCATTTTTGCTCTAACTATGCCAAAAGCATATACTTTAAAGAGCTTTTGCGATTCCGTTGAAAAAATCGAAGATGAATGGGATAAAATCGAAGATAATTTGTTTATTGACGAAATAGATTTCGACGAGGATACCACGCTTTCTTTTTGGAAATATACCGATAGCGGTAACAAGGACAAAAAAGGTGATTTAAGCTTTGATTTGTCTGTTTCCAATGGTAATAAACGCCTTGAATTTGCCTATGATAACACAAAAGCTAAAAAAATAAAGGATATGTTTTTATATATCGACAATGACGAAATTGGTGTAAATTTTGCGGATTTTTCCGACGATTATTGGGTGAATAACGCAAAAACCGTAATTTCCGATTATAACAACAGCACAATTAGAAAAATTTTCAATAAAGACGAAATAAAAAAAGAATACGATCTTTCTTTTAAAGAAAAAATTGCAGAAGAATTGCAGGACAAAATTGAAAAAAAGGAAGTTTTGGAATTGTTTTTAAAAACTATGCAATTTGAAAAGAAAGAAATTATAAATTTAAAAAATTCCGAATTTAATATGTATTTTTCTCAAACAAAAGAGGAAATGAAAAACTTTTTGAATGTTATGTTGCCGGGCTTTGAAAATTATTTAGATGTTAAGGACACCGATATAATTTTTTCTTTAAGAAAAGGTGAGGTTAGGGGAGTGTCAGTCGATTTTTCTCCCAAGCATTCTTTTGATTTGGAATTTTCCGATAAAAAATATTTTTTAAATGATTTTGCTTTTTCGTTTTTTACGAATGACGGAGGGAATATAACTGAAATTGCCTTTATGTCAAAGGGGAATCGTTTCGAGAAAAAGGATTTTACAGACGAAAGCGAGCTTTCCTTTACTTCGTCTTTGGGAAATAAAATTTATTTAAAAAATTTCGTAAAAATTGATAATAACGATGTTGTAGGTTCTTTTGTTTACGGTGTAAATGACGAAAAAACCATATACGATTACAATGGAATTTTCGATACCTCAGATGGTATTCTTTTGGACTTGTCAGAAGTGAAATCCACCGATACAAATTCACAAATCGGTTTTTATTTGGAAAATAAATTTAATAACGTTATAAGAAAAGTTGAAAATAAAAAAGAAATTATCAAACTTAACAAAAATGAGCTTACAAGCTATTTAAGAAAAACAGGCGGAGAAAAATTTTTGAATTTATTTAATT
>CAYPIJ010000032.1:0-14466 GCA_964410755.1 uncultured Oscillospiraceae bacterium
GCTTGAAATGGGTCAGCCTATGCACGCTTTCGACTCCAGAAAGGTTGAAAAAATAAGAATTAAACGCTTTGACAAGCCTTTTAAATTCACAACCTTGGACAATGTTGAAAGAGATATTGACGAAAACACACTTATGATTTGCAATGACAACACACCTGTTGCAATTGCAGGTATTATGGGCGGACTTGATTCCGAAATAGTTGAAGATACCACAACATTAACCTTGGAATCGGCAACATTTGACGCTTCTTCCATAAGAAAATCAACTGTAAAACTTTCCCACAGAACAGATGCATCAATGCGTTACGAAAAATCTTTAGACCCCGAAATGACAACAGTTGCCGTTGCAAGATTTGTTAAGCTTCTTACGGATATTGACGAAAATGCGAAAATCGTTTCCGCACTTACAGACGAATACGCTTTCAAATATCCTGAAATTAAGCTTAATTTCGACAAAGCATTTGTTGACAAATACACGGGAATTGAAATTTCAAACGAAACAATTTTGGAAACACTTAATTCTCTCGGATTTAAAGCAAGTGAAGAAAACAACAATTTCAACGTTGAAGTTCCTTCCTACAGAGCAACAAAGGACGTAACGATGAAAGCCGACATTATTGAAGAAATCACCAGAATTTACGGTTATGACAATTTCGACATTAATACGGCAAACGCTCCTCTTTATCCTGTAAGAACGGACGTTGTAAAGAGTGACGAAGAAAGAATTAAAGACATTCTTGTTAAAAAATACAACCTCCACGAAGTTCATTCCTACGTTTGGGCTTACTATGACGAATACAAAGCATTGGGAATTGAGGTTGAGGACAACATCGAGCTTATAAATGCCGTAAACCCCAACATCAAAACAATAAGAAAATCCATTATACCGACACAGCTTTGCCAAGTTAAAACAAATGTTTCCTACGATACTGATTTCGGAATTTTTGAAATTGGCAGAGTTTGCGAGGGTTTGAAAGAAGACGGAAAGGCAAACGAAAAGAAAAAGCTTGCTATTACTTTATTTTCCAAAACAAAGGACGCAAAAGACCTTTATTTTGAACTTATAAATATGATAAGCGTTATTGCAGACGACATCAAGCACGAAGAAATAACCTTTGAAAAGAAAGACTCAACACATATCTATCAGCACCCAAAGAATTTGAACGATATTGTAGCAAACGGAAAGAAAATAGGCGAAATCGGGCTTGTAAATTCTTTGGTACTTAAAAAGATTGACAAAAAGGGAACTGTTGTTTTTGCGGAAATCGACATTGAAGAATTTTCAAAAATCGAAAACAAGAGCATTTCATATAAAGAGCCGTCACGTTTCCCCGAAATTGAAATTGACCTTTCATTTATATGCGACACCTTTAAGCCTATAAAAGACGAAATAAAAGGCGTTGATTGCCCGCTTATTAAAAACATCAGTGTTTTGGACGTTTACGAAGACGAAAACGGAAAATCCATTACTGTAAGAATTTTGTTCTCACACAGTGACAGAACACTTACAAAAGAAGAGGTTGCAGAGGTTGTTGATAAAATAGTTGCAAACTTAAAAGCGAAAAACATTGAAATGAAAATGTAAGACAATAAAAAAAGGAGTTTTTAAAAAACTCCTTTTTTATTACATATTTAATTACATAAGCGGTGCAAAAACACGTAACACACTTCTTAAAATTTTAACGAAAAAGTTCACGTTTTTGCACTCTTTTTCCGTTATTTTTCTTGAAACCGCAATTATTTCTTCAAAATCTTTTTTTATGTCTTTCAAAACCTTTTGTTTATACAAAAGAACACCGCATTCAAAGTGAAGATACAGGCTTCTGTAGTCCAAATTAACCGATCCCACAGTTGCAATTTCGTCGTCGCAAAGAAATGTTTTTGCATGAATAAAGCCTTTTTCATATTCATATATTTCAATTCCGTTTTCAATAAGCTGTAAATAGCTTGAACGTGTAAGTGCATGAACATACCATTTATCGGGAATACCGGGCGTTATTATCGTAATTTTAACACCGCTTTTCGATGCTAAAATCAGTGCTTGAGTAAGCTCGTTATCCGTTATAAGATATGGAGTTGTAATATAAAGCCTTGATTTTGCCTTATTTATAAGGTTAAGATAAATATTTTCTCCAACGGTATCGTCGTCGTAAGGCTGGTCGGCATAAGGCTGAACAAAACCGTCGCTACACTCCTTATTTTTCATTTCGGAATAATATTTTTCGGGATTTTTTTCGTCAAATTTTATTAAATTCCACATTTCAAAAAACATAAGAACAAAGGAATTTACACATTCACCTGTTACTTTAACGGCATTATCTTTCCAATATCCGTAAAGTTCTATTTCGTTAATGTATTCGTCCGCAAGGTTTATTCCCCCTGTAAATGCGGTTTTTCCGTCTATTATTAAAATTTTTCTATGGTCTCTGTTGTTCATTGTTATAGAAAGGCTGGGACGAAAAGTATTGAAAGCTCTTGCTAAAATTCCGAATTGTGACAAATATTCACCGTATTTCAAAGGAAGTCCGCCCATACAACCGCAATCATCGTAAATTATTCTTACGTCAACACCTTTTTTTGCTTTTTCCTTTAAAATTTTCAAAATACCGTCCCACATTTTACCTTCTTTTATGATAAAATATTCCATAAATATATATTTTTCGGCTTTTTTAAGTTCCAAAAGCAAATCCTTGTAAAATTCTTCACCGTTTTTATAATAAAATGAAGTATCGTTATAATATGCGGGATAGAAATTATCTGTATAATTCATTTGAGAATAAATGTTGTCGCTTACCGCTTTTGCATCTTCTTTTATTTTTTCATCCGTTTTCAAAGGCTTAATAACATCACTTTGCAAAACCAGTTTTTTCTTTAATTTCGAGCTTACACGAGAAGTTCCGAACATTATATAAAACATTCCTCCGAAAATCGGAAAAGAAAGTATCAAAATTGCCCAAGCAAGCTTATATGCAGGATTAATTCTTGCACCGACTATGTAAATAACACCGGCAATGCTCAGTAAAAGCAAAAAAGCATACATAAAAACAAATTGGTTTGCCATTTTTAAAACGCAAAACATAAGAAAAAGAAGTTGGATTAAAATCAACATTCCAACTATTACACTTCTACGTAACAAAAATCCCGAAATTTTTCTTTTTCTCTTTTTTTTCATAACTTTTTCAGCCTTTTTCTTTCATTATTATTTTTACATTTCCTTTGCTTCGGTAATAAGTTCATTAAGCAAATTTAAAGCTTCAATGGGGGTAAGCGTTGTTATATCTGTTTTTTTAAGTTTTTCCGTTATATTATTATCTATAACATTTTCAAAAGAAAGTTCTGTTTCTTCAGCTTCTATCTCATCTATAAACGGATTTTCCAAATCGGAAATCATATTTTTCCTTTGCGTTGTTTCAAGCTTTTTCAAAATAGCTTTTGCTTTTTTAATCACAGGCTCAGGAACACCGGCAAGTTTTGCAACTTCAACGCCGTAGCTGTCGTCTGCGCCCCCCTCAACAATTCTTCTTAAAAATGTTATGTCGTCTCCTCTTTTTTTAACGGCAACGCTGTAATTTTTAACACCTTTTATATCACCTTCAAGGCTTGTAAGCTCATGATAGTGAGTTGCAAAAAGTGTTTTGCAATCTATTTTTTCTCTAATATGTTCAACAACCGCCCAAGCAATGGAAAGACCGTCGTAAGTGCTTGTTCCTCTTCCTATTTCGTCAAGAATTACAAGGCTTCTTTTTGTTGCACTTTTTAAAATATTGGCAACCTCATTCATTTCAACCATAAAGGTGGACTGACCCATTGCAAGGTCGTCACTTGCTCCGACACGAGTGAAAATCTTATCCAAAATGCAAAGATTGGCTTTTTTTGCAGGCACGAAAGAGCCCATCTGTGCCATAAGGCAAATAAGGGCAACTTGACGCATATATGTGGATTTTCCCGCCATATTCGGACCTGTTATAATAGCAAAGCTTGCATCATCGTTTAAAATCGTATCATTGGGAACAAAAAGATTTTGGCTGTTCATCTGCTCCACAACAGGGTGACGTCCGTCTGTTATTTCAATTAAGCCTTTTTCGTTTATTTGAGGCTTGCAATAGTTATATTTTTTAGCGGTTTTTGAAAATGAAAGAAGAACGTCCAAATTTGCAGTAACATCTGCCGCTTCCTTAACTCTGTAGGCATTTTCAAAAACAATATCTCTTATATTGCAAAAAAGTTTATATTCCAATTCGCAAATTTTGTCGTTTGAATTTAAAATTGTATCTTCAAGCTCTTTAAGCTCACTTGTTATGTAACGCTCGCAATTTGCAAGAGTTTGTTTTCTTACAAAATTTTGAGGAACAAGGTCTTTAAAGGAATTTATAACTTCAATATAATATCCGAAAACCTTGTTAAAACCTATTTTCAAATTTTTAATTTGAGTTTCTTCTTTCAAATTACTTTCCATTTCAAGAAGAATTTCTTTTGAATTTTTTGAAGTTTTCTTTATTTTGTCAAGCTCTTCATCATATCCGTCTTTTATCATTCCGCCTTCTCTTATTGTGAAAGGAGCTTCAGGCGAAATTGCGGATTCGATAAGATTATATAAATCGGAGAGAGTATCAAATTCGCTGTACAATTTTTTTAAAAGTGGGCTTTCAAAATTTGAAAGTTCGTTTTTAAGCGGTGTAAGCATTTCAAAAGAATCCTTTAAAGAAAGCAAATCTCTGCCGTTTACCGTTTTTAAAGAAATTTTCGAAAGAAGTCTTTCCATATCCTTAATATTTTTAAGATAATTAACCATTTTATCGGAATTTATATCTTTTAAAATAAATTCTTCAACACTGTCGGCTCTTTTTTCAATTTCACTTTTATTTGTAAGGGGTCTTTCAATAAATCTTTTAAGCATTCTTGCACCCATAGCCGTTTGAGTGTCGTCAATTGCACCGAAAAGAGATCCTTTTCTTTTTTTGTCTCTCATTGTTTCTGTAAGCTCAAGATTTCTTTTTGCACAATCGTCAATTTCCAAATAATCCTTATGATTATAATAGTCCAATTGAGTAATATGTCTCAATTTTGTTTTTTGAGTTTTATCAATATAAAAAAGTGCCGCCGCAAGAGAAAAATAGGAATACTCATTTTTTGAAAGTTCCTCACATTTCTCGTCAAACACTTCAAATTTTCCTTTTAAATTATCCTCAATTTTAGAAAATGAATAAAATTCATCGTCCATAACTTCAAAATGGGAAGAAATACGCTCTTTTATTCCTCTTATGAAATTTTGGTTCAAAAAAGCTTCACCGTTGAAAATTATTTCGGCAGGGGAGTACTTAATTATTTCACATTCAACAAGATGCAAAAAATCTTTACCCTCAAATTGAGTTGTGAAAACGTCTCCTGTGGTGATGTCGGCAAAGCAAATGCCTGCACCTTTTTTATTTATATATGCGGAAGCAAGGTAATTGTTGGATTTTTCGTCCATTGCCGTTGTATCTGTAAATGTGCCCGGTGTTATTATTCTCACAACAGCCCTTTCAACAATGCCTTTTGATGTTTTCGGGTCTGTGATTTGTTCACATATTGCAACTTTATAACCTTTTTTAACAAGGCGTGTTATATAGCTTTGAGCACTGTGAAAAGGAACTCCGCACATGGGAGCTCTTTCTTTTTGTCCGCAATCCTTACCTGTGAGAGTTATTTCAAGTTCACGTGAAGCGGTAATTGCATCGTCAAAAAAAAGTTCGTAAAAATCACCCAATCTGAAAAAGAGGAGAGCGTCCTCATACTGCTTTTTTATTTGTTTATATTGTACCATCATAGGCGATAATTTTTCCATCTTCACAAAATTCCTTTTCTTCATATTTTTCTTATTTTTATATTTTTTTCTGTAATAATTTTATTGTCATTTTGCCCAAAGGTCTAAATCCCACGAGTTTTGGCTGTCATTTCGACCGAGTGCAACGAGCGGAGAAATCCCACGTGTTTAACCTCTATGTTCGCACAATCAAAAAAATATTATTATGTTTCAATCGGGCGGATAATATCCGCCCCTACGGTTAGAAATTACGTGGTAGGAAAGGCAATGCCGTTCCTCATTTGTCATACCGACCGAGGACGTATGTCCGAGTGGAGTGTATCTCTCGGTTTCATTTTAATATTTTTACACCTGTTCACCGTTTAAAGACCAAGTCATACATTCCGTTATTTTAACTTTAACAAAATCGCCCTCATTAACATCTTTTGTGGGTTTATAATTTACAACCTTATTCGTTTCCGTTCTTCCTTGACGCATATCTTCATTTGTTTTTGAAACACCTTCGTCCATAATCTCGTAAATGTTTCCCAAATATGTATCATTTATTTCTTTTGAAATCTTGTTTTGTTCTTCCAAAAGCACGTTGAAATTGGCAAGTTTTTCCTCATAAGTCAAAACATCGGGCATTTTTTCAGCCTTTGTGTTCTTTCTTTTTGAATAAATAAACGTAAAAAGCGTGTCAAATCTCACTTCTTTTATTAAAGAAACCGTATCGTAAAATTCTTCCGTTGTTTCACCCGGAAAACCTACAATAACGTCTGAAGAAAGGGCAATATTGGGGATTTTTTCTTTTATTTTTTTCACAAGATTAAGATAATCTTCTCTTGTATATTTTCTGTTCATTTCCTTTAAAACCCTTGAATTTCCCGCTTGAAACGGCAAGTGCAAATATTTGCAAATGTTGTCGTTTCTTGCAATGGTATCTATAAGCTTATCCGTTAAATCCTTTGGGTGTGAGGTTACAAAACGAATACGTTCAATTCCGGGTATATCCGCAATTTTCTGCAACAAATCGGGAAAATCCATATCGTCATCGTTGTCGTTGCCGTAAGAATTTACGTTTTGACCCAAAAGCATTACTTCTTTCAAGCCATTTTCTCTCAATTTATAAATCTCGTTCAAAATATCTTCCGATTTTCTGCTTCTTTCTCTTCCTCTTGTGTAAGGAACAACGCAATATGTACAAAAATTGTTGCATCCGAAAGCAATGGGAATTTGTGCTTTATAATTTTTTTCGTTTATAATGGGAACACCCTCGGCAATTGCTCCGTTGTCCTCGTAAGCGTCAAATATTCTCTCTCTTTTTGAAAAAACATCATACAAAAGCTCCGGAAATCTGTAAAGTGCGTGAGTTCCGAAAACCATATCCACAAATTTATATTTTTTTCTTATTCTTTCACTTGCGTGTTCCTGTTGCATAAGACAACCGCAAACACCTATAACCATATCGGGATTTTTCTTTTTAACGGCTTTCAAAGCCCCTACCTTACCGTAAATTTTAAGCTCCGCATTTTCCCTTACGGAACAAGTGTTGTAAAGTATAACATCGGCTTTTTTTTCTTCATCTGCCTTTTCGATGCCCATTTCTTTTAGCATACCGTAAAGCTTGTCACTGTCGGTTTCGTTTTGAGCGCAACCGTATGTATTTATATAAGCGGTGAGCTTTTTCCCACCGCATATTTCTTTTATTTTTTTTGTAAACTCCTGCTGGCGTTCTATTTCCTCATGAGATACAAACGCAGTTTTTTTCATTCTCTTTCTTTCTCCTAATCAATACTTTCCTGTATTACCATTATACACTTTTTTTATGAAGTTGTCAATCTTTTTCACATTGTTTTTGATATTTTTTTAACATTATAGGGCGGATAAAAATATCCGCCCATATCATTTTTATAAAATTTTTATTTTGAAGTTTCCGGTGCATTATTTTTAAGAATTACGTCGTGTGCTCCGCCTTCAACTATACTTGTTGAAGAAACAAGTGTAAGTTTTGCTTTTTCCTGAAGTTCGGGAATTGTCAACGCACCGCAATTACACATTGTGGAACGAACCTTATTAAGTGTTACCGTGATATTGTCGTGAAGTGAACCTGCATAAGGAACGTAAGAATCAACACCTTCTTCAAAAGAAAGCTTTTCTTTTCCTCCGTTATCGTAACGTTGCCAGTTTCTTGCTCTGTTTGAGCCTTCTCCCCAATATTCTTTATAGTAATTTCCGTTAATTTTAACTTTCTGTGTTGGGCTTTCGTCGAAACGTGAAAAATATCTTCCAAGCATTACAAAATCGCAACCCATAGCAAGTGCAAGTGTAATATGGTAATCATGAACGATACCGCCGTCGGAACAAATTGGAATATAAACTCCTTTTTCCTTTGCATATTCGTCTCTTGCTTTTGCAACGTCAATTACGCTTGTTGCCTGACCTCTGCCTATACCTTTTGTTTCTCTTGTGATACAGATTGAACCGCCACCGATACCTATTTTTATAAAGTCGGCACCTGCATCTGCCAAAAATCTGAAGCCTTCACCGTCAACAACGTTTCCTGCTCCTACTTTTACTTTATCCCCATATCTTTCTTTTACCCATTTCAATGTTCTTGACTGCCATTCTGAAAATCCTTCAGATGAGTCAATGCACAAAACATCAGCACCTGCTTCAACAAGAGCGGGAACTCTTTCCTCGTAGTCTCTTGTATTAATACCGGCACCTACCATATAGCTCTTGTTTCCGTCCAAAAGCTCGTAAGGATTGCTTTTGTGGAGACTGTAGTCTTTTCTGAAAACAAAATACATAAGTTTTCCGTTTTTGTCAACAATGGGAAGTGAGTTTAATTTATGCTCCCAAATAATATCGTTTGCTTCCGAAAGAGTTGTGTCCTCGTTTCCCACAACAAGCTCGGAAAGGGGAGTCATAAACTCTTTAACCTTTGTGTCGGGAGAAAGACGTGAAACTCTGTAATCTCTTGAAGTTACAACACCGAGCAAAACTCCCGTTGCCGTTCCGTCATCTGTTACCGCAACGGTTGAATGACCTGTTTTTTCCAAAAGGTCTAAAATGTCGGAAAGTGTGGAATCGGGTGTAATGTTGGAATCGCTGTATACAAAGCCTGCCTTGTAAGCTTTAACTTTTCTTACCATTTCAGCTTCTTCTTCAATTGTTTGAGAACCGTAAATGAAAGACATTCCGCCTTCCTTTGCCAAAGCTATTGCAAGAGTGTCGTTGGAAACAGACTGCATAATAGCTGAAATCATAGGTGTGTTAAGATAAATATCCGCTTCCTCACCAACCTTGTGTTTTACAAGAGGTGTTCTCAAAGAAACGTTATCGGGTCTGCATTCACTTGAAGAATAACCCGGAACAAGCAGGTATTCACTGAAAGTATGAGACGGTTGATCGAAAAAATATGCCATAATTAAGCTCCCTTCGTTTTTAAAAAAATTTCGTTTATATATTTCTATTATTTTACCACTTTTTTTTCACTTTGTCAATATGAAACACGTTTTTTGTCAAATTGTTTTTCTTTTTGTTTATATTTTTGTGAAGTTTTAGTGAATTTTATCAAAAAAATATAATTAAAATCGTGCATTTTTTTATCTTTATTTGTTGAAAAAAAGCCCAAAATGTGGTATAATGAGGTTGAATTAAAAATTTTTATAAAAAAAGGAGTTTCTTTATGGAAAAATTATTCAAACTTAAAGAACACGGTACCGACGTCAAGACAGAGATTCTTGCAGGTATCACAACATTCTTGGCAATGGCTTATATCCTTGCCGTAAATCCTATGTATTTAGGTAGTGTTGAAGGTGCTTCCGGCCCTGCTATTTTTATGGCTACGGCTATTTCGGCGGCAATCGCAACATTTTGTATGTCATTCTTCGCAAACTATCCCGTTGCTCTTGCTTCAGGTATGGGACTTAACGCATTCTTTGCTTTCACAGTATGCGGTTCAATGGGTTGTTCCTACGAAGTTGCACTTACAGCAGTTTTCATTGAAGGTATTATCTTTATGTTACTTTCACTTTTCAAATTCAGAGAAGCACTTGTAAACAAAATTCCGGCAAACCTTAAAATCGGTATTTCCGCAGGTATCGGTCTTTTCATTACAATCATTGCTCTTTTAAACACAAAAGTTATCGTTTCCGACCCATCAACAACGGTTGCTCTCGGTGATTTGGGTTCATCTCCCGTAGTTCTTTCAATTGTGGGACTTCTCATTATCGGAGTTTTGCAGTCCAAAAAAGTTCCCGGTGCTATCCTTATCGGTATTTTGGGAACATGGGTATTGGGAATTATCGTTCAGCTTATAGGTTGGGCTTGCGGTGCAAATCTTTTTGACACTGTTTTGTATCCTACACTTACATGGGACGCAATCAAAGCTAATTTTGCTGCACCTGCAATGTTCAAATTTGACTTTAAATTTGTTGTTGAACATTTTGCACAGTTTGCAATTATTACTTTCACATTCCTTTACACAGATATTTTCGATACTGTTGGAACACTTATCGGTGTTGCTCAAAAAGGTGACCTTCTCGATAAAGACGGTACACTTCCAAACGCAGGCGGTGCTTTGATGGCTGACGCTGTTGGTACTGTTGTTGGTGCTTGTATGGGTACATCAACAGTTACAAGCTACGTTGAATCAACAGCAGGTGTTGCGGCAGGCGGTAGAACAGGTTTAACATCTTTCACAACAGCTGTTATGTTCTTTGTTGCAATTATTTTTGCTCCTATCTTCCTTGCAATTCCATCATTTGCAACAACATCAGCTATGCTTTACGTTGGTCTCCTTATGCTCAGCTCCATTAAAAATATGGACTTTGAAGGCGATATCGCAGACGTTATCGGTGGTTTCTTGGCAGTTATTATGATGCCTTTTGCATATTCAATCGCAACAGGTATTATGTTCGGTATCATTTCTTGGGTTATCCTCAAAGTTGCTACCGGCAAAGCTAAAGACGTAAGCGCAATTATGTGGGTTTCATTCGCACTCTTTGCTCTTTACATAGCTACACTTATTATATAGTTTAGAAAGAAGTTTTGAAAAATGACTTACGAAATTGACATCAAAGGTTTAAAAAGAAATTTACCTCTTTGTCCCATTTCAGATGAACTTTACATCGGTGCTTTTATAATGTTCGGTGATGTTGAAATTACAAAACATTCCGCAACCGAGCTTTTAAAGCTTGCACCGGAGTATGACGTTATGATAACGGCGGAATCAAAAGGTATTCCTCTTCTTTACGAAATGGCAAGACAAAGTAACGCAAAAAATTACATTGTTGCAAGAAAAGGCCCTAAACTTTATATGAAAAATGTTCTTACGGTTAAGGTTAATTCAATAACAACAGACCATGAACAGATTTTATGCATTGGTGAGGACGATGTAAACCTTATAAAAGGCAAAAAAGTTCTTGTTGTAGACGATGTTATTTCAACCGGTGAATCACTTGCTTCTTTGGAAGCATTGGTTAAAGAAGCCGGCGGTGAAATCGTTGGAAAAATGGCAGTATTGGCAGAAGGCGATGCAATCGACAGAAAAGATATTACATATCTTTCACCATTACCCCTTTTTAAAAAAGACGGAACACCGATTTTATAATTAAATAAAAAATAAAGAGGCTTTAATTTTACTTAAAGTCTCTTTTTTTAAACTATTTTTGAATTTTCTATTTTTATTAGATTATATTCCTTATTTTTCAAGCTTTGTGCATCGGTAACTGTCATTATTGTTTGAAAATCCTTTACATAATTGAAAAGTTTTTCTTGTCTTTCATTATCAAGCTCCGACAAAATATCGTCCAAAAGAAGAATTGGATTTTCTTTTGTAACTTCCTTTATAAAAAGAAGCTCGGAAAGTTTAAGGGAAAGAATAACCGTTCTTTGTTGTCCTTGAGAAGCATAAACCTTAGCGTTTTTATTATCCAAAAGAAATTCAATGTCATCTCTGTGAGGTCCAACAATTGTGGAACGTCTTATTAATTCTTCTTCCTTATTTTTTTCGGTTTCAGCCTTAAATTTTTCAAAAATCTCTCTTTTATCCTCACAATTTTCAATTTCAAAAGAAGTTTTATACTTTATTTCCAGCTTTCTTTTATCATTTGAAATTTCTTCATATATTTTTTGGGCGGTTTTTTTAAGTCTTTCAATGTAAAGACTTCTGTAAAGGCAAACTTCACTTCCGTATCTTACAAGATTTTGAGTATAAACGTCAAGCAAAAGTCCGTCATTATCTTTAAAACCGTATTCTTTTAAAATTTTGTTTCTGTTTAAAAGGACACTGTTATATTTTCTTAAAATATTGTAATAATTAGGTTTAATTTGCAAAATATCGGTATCAACAAATTTTCGTCTTTCTTCTTTATCACCTTTAATCAAGTTAAGGTCTTCCGGTGAAAATAAAACTGAATTAAAGCATCCCAAAAATTCATTTCTTTCGGTTTTTACATTATTTTTATAAAGTTCTCTTTTTGAAGCTTTGTTTAAAACGTATTTCAAAGAATTTTCTCTTTTGGAAAAATATTCACCTCGTACAACAGCTTTTTCGCAATTTTCTCTTATCATTTCCTTATCATTTACAAAACGATGGGATTTTAGTGTGGAAAAGTAGTAAATTGCTTCAATAATATTGGTTTTTCCCTGAGCGTTTTTTCCTTTTATTACATTTATACCTTTTTCCAAATTAAGGTCAAGATAATCGTAACTGCGAAAATCCGAAAGCTTTAAATTTGAAAGATACAATTTTTTTCATTCCTTTTTGTTATATTTTTTTATCATTTTTTTCTGTATAACATCATTTCAACCCGTAGGGGAGGGATTCTGCTCCTCCTGCCTGTGTCATTTCGACTCGTAGGGAGTGTCGACACCGGCACTCCGTCTTTGCCTTACGTTGTCATTTCGACTAAATGAGCGTTAGCGAATGCATGGAGAAATCCCCCTTGTTTATTAGAGATGTACGCACAATCTCGTAGGGGCGGATAATATCCGCCCGAAAAACAAAACCATTGCCTATTAACGAATTAAAAAGGCTACCTTAACGCAATTCTTTTTTCAGGGGTTAGGGGCAACCTTCCCGAACGGTTTCCCCTCAACCCCTAACGACCCGTCACCCCTTCTCACCGGCTACTCAATCGCCGTAGGGCTGAAATTTCTTTGTGTTTGAATGTAATTGTAGATACATCTCTAATAAAATCGTGGGATACACTTGACTTCGCCTAACGGCTTCACTCGGTATGACGTGCATATATTCCAAAGTCTTTCACTTGAGGGGAAGCTGTCACGCAGTGACTGATGAGGTGTAGCCACGTAAGTGGCGTTAGCGGTACATAAAGATATTTTTAATTTTCTTTACTTATCATTTAACGGTTGCTGTTGGCAACCTACACCACACCTTGCTCACGTTGTTCGCTTTCCTCTCCTCAAGGGGAGGACTTTTCTCCGCTCACTGCGTTCGGTCGAAATGACGCAAACGGGCGGATAATATCCGCCCCTACGAGGTGAAATGACGGTTTATAATACAATTAAAAAATTACCCTTATTATGCTTTAAGTCTTACGGGAAGAACAAGATAGAGAAAATCTTCTTCCTGAATTCCTTTTATTATACATGGACTTAAACTGTTTGTAAAATTAAATGAAAGATAATCATCTTCAACCGATTTTAAAACGTCTAACATATATTTGTGATTAAATCCTATTTCAATGTCTTTTCCCGTCTTTTTAACTTCAACATTATCTTCAATTTTACCGATTCTGGAAACAGTCAACATTTCCACTTCATTGTCTCTGAAATTCATTTTTACAGGCTCTTTTGAATCGGGTGTTATCATAAGAGAACATCTTTCCAAAGCAGAACCGAGTTTTTTTCTGTCAATAATAGCTTCAATATCGGATTTTTCCGGTATTATCTGTTCATAGTTGAAAAAATCACCGTCAATAAGACGTGTGAAAAATTCATATTTTTCAACTTTCATAAAAGCTCCTCTGTCTGAAAATTGAATATTCATTATTTCTTCACTGTCTTCAAGAATTTTCAAAAGCTCACCCAAGCTTTTTCCCGGAATTATATATGATTTATATTTTGCATCACATTCAATATCTTTTTTAACAATAGACATTCTGTAACCGTCCAATGTTACAACTTTCATCGAACCGTTTTCAACTTCAAACAAAGCACCTGCAAAAGTGGCTTTTTTCTCGTCTGTTCCGATTGAGAAAAATGTTTTCTTAATAGCTTCTTTAAGCTCTTTTTGAGAAATTTTAACGTTACATTCGCTTTCCATTCTTTCTGTACCGGGAAAACTATTGGGATCAAGTCCCATAATTTCATAGAAAGTGTGGCCCGACTCGATTTTTGCTATATTATTTTCACCAACAGAAATTTTAATATTTCCGTCTTCCATAAGTCTTATAATATCAAACAAGGTTTTAGCTTTAAGAAGAATAGCCCCTTCTTCCTTTATTTCCACCTCAAATCTTGTTTTTATTGAAATTTCCCCGTTATTAGCCGTCAAGGTTAAAAAATCGTTTTCTGCCCTTAAATAGAAGCATTCTGCTTCAGGTGTGGCACCTTTTTGGCTAACAGCTTTGGAAACAATGTTCATATTTTCCAAAAGTGTATCCTTATCGGATATAAATTCCATTTTCATTTTTTTATGATTCCTTTCT
>CAYPIJ010000033.1:0-14126 GCA_964410755.1 uncultured Oscillospiraceae bacterium
GTTTTGTCAAGGAAAATTTGTGAAATTTCCGTGCTTATATATTCCGTGTTTACACCATACTTTTTAAGTTCTTCCACTGTTTGTCTGTTTTGTTCATCTGAAAAGAATTCCACAATATTTTTGCCCGAAATTTCTCCGACGTCGTAAATATCGGAAAATTCTTCAAGTGTTGCATTCATTACATTGTCAATATTTTTGAAAACAGATGCAATATTTTTGCCTGCTTTTTTTCCTATTTGTCTTATTCCCAATGCAAAAAGCAAATTGGATAAATCTTTTGATTTTGATTTTTCTATTGAATTTATAAGATTTTTTGCGGATTTTTTTCCCATACGTTCCAATTTTGCTATGTCTTTTTCTGTTAAAGCATAAATATCGGAAACACGATGTATAAGCTTGTTTTCCAAAAGTAAATTGACAATTCTTGGCCCCATTCCCTCAATATCCATTGCATCTTTTGAGGCAAAATGAGTTAAAGTTCTTGAAATCTGTGCATAGCATTCAATGTTTTGACATCTGTAGGCGGATTCACCGTCTTCTCTCAAAACCAAAGAACCACAAACAGGGCATTTATTGGGCATTGAAAAAACTTTTTCATTTCCTGTTCTTTCTTCTTTTACACTGGAAACAATTTCGGGAATAATATCTCCCGCTTTTCTTACTGTTACAAAATCACCTATTCTAATATCTTTTTCAACGATATTATCATAATTGTGAAGAGTTGCTTTTTGAACGGTGGTACCTGCAAGTCTTACAGGCTCCAAAACAGCATTTGGAGTAAGAACACCTGTTCTTCCGACTTGAATTACAATATCTTTAAGCTTTGTTTTTTTTGTTTCCGCAGGGTATTTATAGGCAATAGCCCATTTTGGGAATTTTGTTGTTTCTCCAAGCTTTTCTCTTTGTTTAAAATCGTTGATTTTTATTACAGCACCGTCTATGTCAAAGGGAAGATTTTCACGCATTTCTCCCAAACGCAAAACTTCCTTGTAAGCATCTTCCATATTTTTAAAAGTGTTGTAATAGGGGCTTGTGGGAAGTCCGCAACTTTTAATGTAGTCCAAAGTTTCAGTATGAGTTTTAAAGTTTTTACCCTCACAATATTGCAAATTGAAAATGAAAATACTTAAATTTCTTTCTGCGGTGATTTTGCTGTCTTTTTGTCTTAAAGAGCCTGCCGCCGCATTACGAGGATTGGCAAATGTCTTTTTTTCAAGCATCTCCTGAGTTGCGTTTAGATCCTCAAAAACTTTTTTTGGCATATAAACTTCGCCTCTTACGCAAAAAGTGGGAAGCTTTTCTTCCAAAGTTTGTTTGATGTCCTTTATTGTGGCAAGGTTAGACGTTACATCTTCTCCTACATTACCGTCACCTCTTGTTGCACCTCGGAAAAATTCACCGTTTTCATATTCCAATGCAACGCTTAAGCCGTCTATTTTTAATTCAACAACGAATTCATAGTCTTCTACTCCTGCATTTATTATTCTTCTTTCAAAATCCAAAAGTTCTTCATAGGAAAAAGCATCTTCAAGACTTTTTAAGGGGATTTTGTGAGTTACAGGTGAAAAAAGCTCGGAAGCCTTTCCACCGACTTTTTTTGTAGGCGAATTTTCGTCCTTGAATTGTGGATATTTATTTTCCAATTCTTCAAGCTCACGCATCATCTTATCATAAGTGAAATCGTCTGTTTCAGGTGTGTCATTGTTATAATAAAGGTCACTTAAACGCTTTATTTCACTTCTTAAATCCTCAATTTGTTTTTTTATTTTATCCATCATATACCATCCTGTCCCTTTGAGTTGCCGATATTTTCAAAATCGGTTAAGCTTTCATAGTTTACAAAAAAATTATAATCCATAACCTTGCGTGTTATGGTGGAAGTTTCTATTTCTTCGCAAATTTTCGTTGATAATTCCGATTCGTTGCAAGGTGGAGTAAGTATAACGGCAAAGAAAAGGAATATCACAATCATAACTGAAAAAAGGGAAAATACAGCACCTAAAATTCCGTCTATTCCACTTATTACAGGTAGTTTTGAAATAAAACCGAAAATTCCTTTTAAAACAACCATTACTATTCTTACCAACGCAAATGCCAATATTGCGGAAAATACATCGGTAATAACATTTGTTACCGAAATTGAAGCAGAGCTTATAAGGTCGGGCAATGTATCAACATTGTATTTTGCGAAAAGCTTTAAAATTTCCGAAGTGTCAGCCATTGCGTTGTATTTGTCTGTAAATGAAAGGCTTACCCGTTCATAAACCGTTGTATAAAAAGCGGTATCTTTTAAAATATCGGAAATAAAAGGATAGATTAAAAAAGCTCCGAAAGTGGAAAATACAATGAAAAATAAGCTTAAAACAGATTTTATTAAGCCCCTTTTGTAACCGATTATAACGGTAGCCAACATTATAAGCAAAAATATTGCATCAGCTTTCATTTTTATTATTCCTCCTTAATAGAAAAATATTGAATCTTGCGATAATACAGCAACTTTGTCTTTATAGTAACATGCGGATTTTACATCAAAGTTGCAATTTACTTCTTTCACAACTTTTCCTTTTGAATTAAGACTTACAACGCCTTTTCTTTTTAAAATAAGGATTTTGTCGTCTGAAATATCGCAAATATTCAAAAATGAGTCAACGTTAAATGATGAAATTTGTTTTCCGTTTGTATTGAATACCTCGGCAATATAGCTGTCGTCTGTTTGCGAGCCGTAGCAAAGCAATAAATTGCCGTTTTCAAAATTTTTGAAATATTTCATTTTCTTACCGTTAAAATCGAAGGTTTTTGTCATATCTCCGTCTTTGTCTATGAAATAAACACAGTCTTCACATATTATATATGCATTTTCTCCAACGTAAGAAAGACTGCAAGCAGTATTTTCGGAAATGATTTTCCCCATATACGGTTCTGTGTTGTCAAGGGTGAAAAACAAGATTTTTGAAGAAATTTTTGTTTTTTCTATTTCATTTGTCAAAACAGCCATTGTACTGCTTTCGTTGCTAAGCTGTGCATCTGTTACATATCCGGTACCACTGTACCAAGTCATCATTTCGTTTCCGTCATTGTTGTAAACTCTTACCGCTCCTTTTGAGCCGTCTTCTTCCGTTACGGCAACAACTTTTCCGTCTTTGTTCATTTTTGCTTTGATAATGTTTTTTTGGTAATTGTATGTTTTTATAACACCGCTTTCGCTGAATAAAATTGCTGTTTTTCCTTTTATGTCGTAGCAAAAAACGGTTTTGTCATTTGTTAAAAATACCGGTTCATTCATTCCTTTTATGTAAGGCGAAACCGCTTCCGCAACATCTTTAAAAACATCTTCACCTTTTTGATTCATCATTTTTAAACCGTCAACGGTTGTTACCAAAAATGTGTTTTTAAAGCCGTCACATTTAAAATGTGAGGAAGGTGTATATGATATTGTTTTGTCTGTTGAAGCATTGTCGGATTGGATTTTCAAAAAAAGCTTGTAACCGAAAAAAACAATAAGAAAAACGATTATAATTCCTATTACAATCTTTAAAATTTTTCTGTTCTTTTTTTTCTTTTGCTTACTGTTTTTTATTTTTTCAAATTGAGGTTCATCGTCGTTGAAACCGCCGAAACCGAAATTTTTTTCATCCATTGTTATTTCTCCTTTTTAATCAATATTCAACATTATACATAAAAAGTCCTTGTGGTGGCACCGTAACCCCCAAAAGTGTTCTTTCGTTTTTCAAAAGTGCGTTTTCAATGTCTTTTTCGCTTATTTTTCCGTTGCCTATGTCTATGAGAGTTCCTGCAATAATACGCACCATATTGTATAAAAATCCGTCTGCACAAGCAAAAATAGATATAATATTTTCCAATTTTTCAATGTGTAAATCATATATGGTTCTTACTGTTGTTTTAACTTGGCCTCCTGAAGCCATAAATGCTTTGAAATCGTGTTTTCCCTCTATGATTTTGCAAGCATTTTCCATTTTATCCAAGTTTAATTCTTGTGGGTAAAAATAGGAATAGTTTCGTTCGAATGGATCTTGTATGTTGGAATTGTATATTCTGTAAACATAAGTTTTTTTCTTCACACAGTATCTTGAATGAAAATCCTCATCTGCATAAGAACCTTTTTTAAAAACTATGTCGTTCGGCAAGTAAGATTTCATTGCAAGTGGAAATTTTTCGGGAGGTACCGTTGAATTTGTTCTGAAATTAAAAACGTAGTTTTTTGCATGAACACCGGCATCTGTTCTTCCGCAACCGTAAACAGTTATTTTTTCTTTCAAAAATTCGCTTAAAGCTTTTTCAATGGTTTCTTGTATGGTAGTTGCGTTTTTTTGCGTTTGAAAACCGTGATAATTTGTGCCGTCATAAGCCATTTCAATTTTAATATTTTTCACTTTTTACCTCGTTTTCTACATTGCTTGTTTTAAAAATCCTAATATTACAGAAAGTACACAAACCAAAATAAAAATCATTATGGAAACAAAATCTTTGGTTTTAAATTTCAATTCTTTCAATTTTGTTCTGTTGTCGCTTCCGTTGTAACATCTTGCTTCCATTGCCATTGCAAGCTCGTCCGCACGACGAAATGCCGAAACAAAAAGGGGAACCAAAATAGGTATTAATGCTTTTGCACGTTTTACAATTCCGCCTGTTTCCAGGTTTGCACCTCTTGATTTTTGTGCAGACATTATTTTATCTGTCTCTTCTATAAGTGTTGGAATAAATCTTAATGCTATAGACATCATCATTGAAATTTCATGTGCAGGTACTCCGATTTTTTTCAAGGGAGTTAAAAAGTATTCAAGTCCCGACGTCATGGTAACAGGGGAGGTTGTATACATTAAAAAAGATGATCCCATAACAAGAAAAAGAATTCTAAGCACCATAAAAGCAGATATACTTATGCCTTTATCCGTTATTTTCAAAAAATAAAATTCCCAAAGTATTTTCCCGTCATAAGTAAGAAAAAGATTTAAAAGTGCTGTAAAAACCATAATGAACATAAGCGGTTTTAAGCCTTTAAAGAAAAGTTTGAAAGGAATTTTTGAAAGCTTAACCAAAAAAAGCGTAAAAATTCCCAGCAAAAGAAAGCCCCAAAAGCCTTTTATAATAAATACCGCCACAATGTATAAAACGGTTAAAAATATTTTTGTTCGTGGGTCAAGGGAATGTATTAATGATTCGGCAGGGTAATATTGCCCTATTGTTATATCTTTTAACATTTATGTTTTTCCTTCCAATCGATAATAGCGTCAAAAACTCCGTCAACGGTGTAAATGTTGTCTCCCAAATCTATTCCGTATTCATCTTTCAGTCTTTGTGCCATAATGGTTACGGCAGGAGACGAAAGTCCTATTGCTTCAAGCTCTTTTGTATGCTTAAAAACTTCGTTTCTTTTTCCGCTTAAATAAACCTTACCCTCATTCATTACAATAAGTTTTTCACAATATAAGCTTACGTCTTCCATACTGTGTGAAACGAGTATAACACTCATACCCATTTCCTTATGGACTTTTCCAATTGCACTTAAAATTTCGTTTCTGCCTTTTGGATCCAAGCCTGCTGTAGGCTCGTCCAAAACAAGAATTTTCGGTTCCATTGCTATAACGCCGGCAAGAGCAACTCTTCTTTTTTGTCCGCCTGAAATTCCAAAAGGAGATTTGGATAAAATTTCTTCGGAAAGTCCCACAAGATTGGCGGCAGTTTTTACTCGCAACTCAATTTCTTTGTCATTTAAGCCCATATTTTTCGGACCGAAAGCAATATCGTTGTAAACAGTATCGGCAAAAAGCTGTTGCTCGGGATATTGAAAAACAATACCGACTTCAAAACAAAGTCCTTTTGTATCTTTTTTTTCGTTGTTGAGAATACGGCTTCCTATTCTTATTTCACCTTTTTGAACATCGCAAAGTCCGTTTAAATGGCGAACAAGAGTGGATTTTCCGCTTCCGCTGTGTCCGATTATTCCCACAAAACTGCCTTCTTCAACAGAAAAACTTACATTTTCCAATGCTTTTTTCGAGAAAACAGTTCCCGGTGAATATGTATATGATAAATTTTCAACTTCAAGCTTCATTTTTTAAAACTCCAACTATTTTTTCCAAAAATTCGTCTATGGAAAGTATGCAATCGTCAATGGGAAAGCCGTTTTCCTTTAATTTATGGGAAAGACTTGTAATTTGAGGAACGTCAAGACCTGTATTTTTCAAAATTTCATATTGTGAAAAAACTTCTTTCGGTGTTCCGTCAAGAATTATTTTTCCTTTTTCCATAACGACAATTCTGTCCGCTTTAATTGCTTCTTCCATATTGTGTGTTATGAGAATAACAGTAATATTGTATTCTTTGTTAAGCTTAATAACCGTATTTATAACTTCTTCTCTTCCTTTTGGGTCGAGCATTGCCGTTGGTTCGTCCAAAACAATGATTTTCGGACGCATAGCTATTATGCCTGCAATGGCAACTCTTTGTTTTTGCCCTCCCGAAAGGTGATGCGGTGAACGGTTTCTGTATTCGTAAAGGTCAACGTTTTTCAAAGCTTCGTCAACTCTTTTTCGTATTTCTTTGCTTTCTACACCTAAGTTTTCAAGGGCAAATGCCACATCGTCTTCAACCACGGAAGCGATAATTTGATTGTCGGGATTTTGAAAAACAACACCGCAAGTTTTTCGCACTTCAAAAACGGTTTCTTCGTTTTTGGTGTCTATTCCGTCAATGTAAACTGTGCCATCCGATGGTAAGTGCAATGCGTTCAAAAGTCCCGTAAGGGAAGATTTTCCGCTTCCGTTATGACCTAAAAGTGCCACAAAGGAGCCTTTTTCTATATCCAAATTTAAATTTTTTATAACAGGGGTATCTTCTTCGTAGGAAAAGCAAAGATCCCTTGTGCTAACTATATTATCCAATTTTTAAGCCTCTTTTTGTTTTATTGTTCAAACGTTGACCAACGTGCTGTTGAACCGCAGGGAAGATAAAGCCCTGATTCTGTGGTTTTAAAGCCTATTTCATCTGCACTTACGAAACCGCCTATTTTTGATTTCATGGTAACGTTTAATATGTTTTTCATAACCGTGTTGGAAAGTCCGGTTGTGTATGTATTTATTATAAAGAAAAGGGGAGTGTCGGAAAAAAGTTTGGAACAGCTTACTATAAGATCGAAAATTTCGTCCTCGATTTTCCAAAGCTCACCGTTGGGACCTCTTCCGTAAGACGGTGGGTCCATTATAATTCCGTCATATTTTCTGCCTCTTTTTATTTCTCTTTCAACAAACTTTTTGGCATCGTCAACTATAAACCTTACGTTTTTGTTTTCAAGCTTATTTAATGCCACGTTGCTTTTAGCCCATGTTACAATGGATTTTGATGCGTCAAGATGGCAAACGTCAGCGCCTTCCTTTAAGCAAGCAACCGTTGCACCGCCTGTGTATGCAAAAAGATTTAAAATATTCGGATTTCTGTCTTTTATAAGACTTTTTCCTTTTTTTATGGTTTCTCTTGCAAAATCCCAATTGACAGCTTGTTCGGGAAACAATCCTGTGTGTTTAAAGCCGGTGGGGCGTACCTTAAATTTAAGGTCACGGTAATTTATTTCCCAATCTTCGGGCAATTTTTTATAAAATTTCCATTCTCCGCCGCCTTTTTTGCTTCTGAAATATTTTGCATCAACTTTTATGTTGTTTGTTTTTTGAGTTTTCCAAACCACTTGAGGGTCCGGTCTTAAAAGCTTAATATCTTTCCATTTTTCAAGCTTGTAGCCGTTTGAGGCATCTAAAAGTTCAAATTCGTTCCAATATTGGGAAATCCACATTAGTTTATTCTCCTAAGACGTTATTTTTATAATTGTTTTATCATTTTATTATATAATATCTCTTGAAAAAAGTCAAGTGTTTTTCGTGAAAATATGGTGTGTAAAGGGTCTAAAATTAATGTTTGTTTTATTTTTTGAAAATTTTAATCTTTCTTTAATATTTTAGTCACATTTTCTTCATATTTATGTTGTAAAATCTATTTTGCAAAAAATACATAGAAAAGGAAGAACGTACTTATGAAATTTATAAGTAAAGAAAAATTAAAGAAATTTTTCACAAAAAAGAAAATTATCGTTATCGTTGCTATTTTGCTTGTAGTTGCGATTTTGACGGGAATTTTCATTGTAAAAGGTAAAAAAGGAAAAGATATTGGCAGAGCCAATGTTACGGAAGCCAAAGCGGAAAAAAGAGATATTTCTGTATCCATTACAGGTACTGCTACAATTGAACCAAAGGATTCGTATTCCATTATATCTTTGGTGCAAGGTGACGTTATAAGTGATTATTTTGAAGAAGGTGATATTGTAAATAAAGACGATGTTCTTTACAATATTGATGCCGATGATATTGAAAAAAGCATTCAAAGTGCTGAAATACAGCTTCAAAAATCGAAAAATACATATAACGATGCCGTAAAAACACAGAACGATTTGAATGTAAAAAGCGATATTTCCGGTGCTGTTACCAAAGTAAATGTAAAAAAAGGTGATAATGTTAATTCGGGAACAACTATTGCGGAAGTAAACGATTCTTCAAAAATGAAAATCAGACTTCCCTTTAATAATAGTGATGCTGACAATATTCATGTTGGAAATACTGCGACTTTGAATATTGTTGGAACAGGAAATACCGTTGTGGGAACTGTAAGCGAGGTTGCAAGTGCAAGTTACGTTAAAAGCGGTCATATGCTTGTAAGAGATGTTACAGTTATTGTTTACAATCCGCAAGCTATTACAACTTCCGATAAAGCAACTGCAATAATCAACGATTATGCTTGTAACGATTCGGGAACATTTGAATATTACGAAACAAGCACAATTACTGCAAAAACTTCCGGTAAGGTTGAAGAACTCAGAATTTCTGAGGGTTCAACCGTTCACAACGGTCAAGTTGTGGCTGTTCTTTCTTCGGACAATATTTCAAGCACAATTTCAAATGCAAGTTTAAACTTGAGAGATGCTGAAATTTCTTTGGAAAAAATGAGAGATTCAAAGGATAAGTATGAAATTACTGCACCTATTTCGGGAACTGTTGTTACAAAAAACGTAAAAGCAGGGGACAAAATCGATAATTCAAACGCATCTACCGAGCTTGCGGTTATTTACGATATGTCACTTTTGAAATTTGAAATGAATGTTGATGAGCTTGATATAAATCAGGTTAAAGTCGGTCAATCCGTAAAAATTACCGCTGATGCGTTGGATTCAAAAGAATATAGTGGTGTGATAACCAATGTAAGTGTAAACGGAACAACGGCAAGCGGTGTTACAACATATCCTATAACCGTTGAAATTACAGAATTTGACGATGCACTTTTGCCGGGTATGAATATTGATGCCGAAATCGTTGTTATGGAACAAAAAGATGTTCTCAGTGTACCGGTTAGTGCCGTAAACAGAGGAAACAAGGTTTTTGTAAAAGGAAATAAAACAGACGAAAACGATTCTGCACCTGAAGGATTTAAAACCGTTGATGTTGAAACGGGAATTTCAAGTGATGATTTCATTGAAATTGTTTCGGGATTAAATGAGGGTGATGTTGTTTATGCACTTTCGGGAAATTCAAACAGTGAAAATTCAATGATGCCCGGTATGGGCGGAGGAATGCCCGGCGGAATGGGTGGCGGTATGCCCGGTGGTGGCGGAGGTGCACCCAGCGGCGGTGGCAACAGAAGTGGCGGTCCCGGCGGCGGTATGGGAGGCAGATAATTATGACACCTCTCATAGAATTTAAAGATATTCACAAAACCTACTATATGGGCGATTCCGTAATTCGTGCCGTTGACGGAATAAGCTTTCAAATTTACGAGGGTGAATATGTTGCCATTATAGGACAGTCGGGTAGCGGTAAGTCAACCTGTATGAACATTATAGGTTGCCTTGACGTTCCCACTACGGGCACATACCTTTTAAACGGTACAGACGTAAGCACACTTAACGATGACGAGCTTGCGGAAATAAGAAATGTAACATTGGGATTTATATTCCAGCAGTACAATCTTCTTCCCAAGCTTAACGTTTTGGATAATGTAAAGCTTCCTCTTATGTACAGAGGGGTGAAGGAAAGCGAGCAAAAGGAAAGGGCAATGAAATCGCTTGAAAGAGTTGGTCTTGCCGATAAATGTCAGCATAAACCATCACAGCTTTCGGGAGGTCAGCAACAAAGAGTTTCCATTGCAAGAGCTTTGGCAGGAGACCCTGCCGTAATTTTGGCAGACGAACCTACCGGTGCTTTGGACTCCGGTACAAGTAAAGAAGTTATAAGCTTTTTAAAGGAGCTTAATGCTCAAGGAAATACCATTGTTCTTATAACTCACGACAACTCAATTGCCGCACAAGCAAAAAGAGTTATAAGAATAATGGACGGTAAAGCAATTTACGACGGCCCTGCAGAGGGTGACGAAATTATTAAACAAACAGTTCTTATAAAGAAAAAGAAGGAGGCTGAAAATATATGAAGTTTACAAAATCATTCAGCCTTGCAATAGGTAGCATTGTTTCCAACAAAATGAGGTCATTTCTTACAATGCTTGGTATTATAATAGGTGTTGCCGCCGTTATTATTCTTGTAAGTATAATGGACGGTGTAACGGGACAGGTAACAGATGTTTTTGAAAGCATGGGAACAAGCAATATTATGGTTAATATCGTTCCCAGAGGCGGAAACAGAGTTGTGGAAGCAGAGGATATGTATGGACTTTTGGAAAAACATTCCGACATTATGGCCTATGTTACTCCATCGGTTTCATTGCAACGTTGCTCCGTTAAATCTCGTTCAAGCTCCGATGCTTTGTCTTCAACAAGCGTTACCGGTGTTGGTGAAGATTATGACAAAATTTCTTCTCTTGAAATAACTTCGGGCAGATTTTTGCAGTATAACGATGTTGACAATATGCGTAAGGTTGCCGTTGTGGGTACTTACGTTGCAAAAGAGCTTTACGGCGGAATAAATCAAGCAATAAATCAGACAATTAAGCTTAACGGTGAACCGTATACGGTTGTGGGCGTTTTGGAAGAAAAAGCCGACAGTGAAGAGGGAAGCAGTGACGATTGCGTTTATATTCCTTATACAAACGCAACAAAAATGTCTTGGTCGTCAATAATAACAAGCTATACGGTTTCGGCACAAAGCGAGGATACCGTAAACGATTGCGTTCTTGTTATAAAAGATACACTTTATTCAATTTTGCAAAACAGCGATTTTTACACAGTTACTGCAATGCTTGAAATGCTTGACGAGGTTTCTTCAATTACAGATACCTTGAAAATGGCACTTGTTTGCATAGCGGGAATATCCCTTTTGGTAGGCGGTATCGGAATTATGAATATTATGCTTGTTTCCGTAAGCGAGCGTACAAGAGAAATCGGTATCAGAAAATCATTGGGAGCAAAAAAGAAAAACATTATGCAACAGTTTGTTATAGAAGCCGGAACCGTAAGCGGTATCGGCGGAGTTATAGGCATAATACTGGGAGCGGTTGTTTCCGTTATGGCAGGAAAACTGCTGGATATTTCCGTTACACCGTCTTTAAGCGCTGTCGCTCTTGCTTTCGGTGTTTCCGTGGGAATCGGTATTGCTTTCGGATATTTGCCTGCAAATAAGGCCGCAAAGCTTAACCCAATTGACGCATTGCGTTCTGAATAAATATATAGAAAGAAGGTTTTTTACTTTGAAAAAAATTATATCAGCATTACTTATTGTACTTACTTTGTTTTCATTCAACATAGTTGGTGTTGCTCAAAGCGAAAACGATGTTATGAGTTTGCTTTCGGAGCTTAAAATAATGACGGGAGACCCAAACGGTGATTTGCGACTTAACGACTACGTTACAAGAGCGGAATTTGCAAAAATTGCGGTTAATTCTTCAAGCTACAAAAATTCCGTTGCAACATCTTTAAATGTATCGCCATTTTCGGACGTTACATATAAGCATTGGTCCGCACCTTACGTTAAAGTTGCCGTTGAAAGCGGAATTTGTGAGGGTTATACAGATTCCACATTTAAACCCGACAACAACGTTTCTTTTGAGGAAGCCGTAACCATGATGCTTCGTGTTTTGGGCTATACAGACGACGATTTCGGTATTTCCTGGCCTTACGGACAAATCGGTATGGCAAATAATTTGGATATGACCGAAAATGTAAATGCAAACGTTGGCGAAGCACTTACAAGAAGACAGGTTGCAACTCTTGTTTTCAATTCTTTGAACACAAAAACAAAATCGGGCAATTCCGAGCTTTTGAATATTTTCGATTGCACTCGCTTGGAAGATGTAACCTTGATTGCAACAAAAAATGAAAACAGCTCTTTGGACTACAACAAAATAAGCACCACAAACGGCACTTATACAATTAAAAATCAGCTTTTAAATTCCCATGTCGGTAAAAAAGGCGATTTATACGTTAAAAACGGTACCGATGCGGTAGCATTTGTTTCAGACAGCGAAGATACAACACAGCTTGAAAGACACATTGTTTATTCTGTTGTGGGTAATTCCGTTGCAACCTATTGCAACAATGCATCAGCATCACTTTCATTTAATTCCGATACAACGGTTTACGTTAATTCTTCCGCAACTTCCTACGCTCAAGCATCTTCAAAGCTTGAAATGGGAGACTTGCTTTTTGTAAAACGTAAAACAGACGGCGGAATTGACTATGCAACATTGGAAAAAGGCAATGTTGAAGGACCTAAAACAGTTACTTCTTCAAATTGGCTCAACGAGCTTACTTCCAATACATCAAGCGTTGCCGTTATGCGTAACGGAGTGAAAACAACTTCCGATAAAATAGAGCTTTGCGATGTTGTTTACTACCTCCCCGACCTTAACACGGTTTTGGCATACAGCAAAAAAATTACAGGTGTCTATGAAAATGCACTTCCAAATAAAGACGCTCCTGCAAGCATAACACTTTCGGGAACTTCATACAACATTGAAAGTGTTGAAGCTTTTGCAAAGCTTTCTTCAAGCGGAAGCTTTACATACGGTGATACAATAACTATTCTTTTGGGAAAAGACAACGAAATTGCAGATGTTATTTCCCCCGAAAAATCCCAAGAGGTAAGTAAAGTTGTGGGCTACGTTACAGGCTACGGCACAAAACAAATTACAAAGCCCGATACAACAACATATACAGGCTACTACGTTCGCCTTGCTCTCACAGACGGCAACGAGTATGAATATATGACAACAAAAAGCTATGAAACAATGCTTAATACTATAGTATCTCTCAATTTTAATTCGGGAGTTGCAAAAGTGACGGAGTTATCACCCGATAACTCCGTTTCGGGTACTGTGGACTGGGAAAACAAAAAAATCGGTTCAACTCCTGTATCTCAAAACGTTAATATTATAGATGTTGCAACGTTGGACTACGTGAAAAAGTCAAGCTATAAAAGCATTTTTCCTCAAAGAATTGACGGTGTGAACATCAGCGGTAAGGTGCTTTATGCAAACAAGTCTTCTTCAGGGGAAATTACCGACCTTATCCTTTCCGATGTTAGCGGTGATGCTTACGAATACGGTCTTGTTACCGCTGTAACAAAGGCTAAAGGCTCAACCGTAAGTTCCAGCTTTTCCTATGACGTAAACGGTAACGTAATGAACTATGCAGGCTCTACCGCCTTTTCTTCCATTTCAAAAGGCACTCCCATTGCAATTCTCTATTCAAAAGAGGGCAGAGTTGACTATGCAAAGCCACTTACAAGAGTTTCAGGTGTTATTAACTCCGTTGATTCTTTAAACGTTAAAACTTCAAGCGATTCATACAGAGTAAGCGACAAAGCAGTCGTTTACGTTAGAGATTACGACTATAATTACACTCTTTGCAACATTGAAGATGTTGACGTGAAAAATTACAACGTTTCCGCATACTACGACCGCACGGAAGCTAACGGCGGAAGAATAAGAATTATTGTTGCAAACCCAAAATAAAAAAATATCGGTAAAAAGCAAAAACATCAAAAAAGCTTAACTTTTTTGATGTTTTTTACGTTTATTAAATTCTATTTCACAATTTCAGCTTCACATATCGGTGTCATACTTTCAAGACTGTCCCAAACCATAACTTTTGCGTTTGTGTAATCTTTTGTTGTTGTGAA
>CAYPIJ010000034.1:0-12263 GCA_964410755.1 uncultured Oscillospiraceae bacterium
TTACCGAGGTTTGTTATTTTTTTAACACACATTACTAAAGAATAAAAATATTTATATACTTAAAAATCAAGGAGGAATTCAAAATGACAGAAAACAAGACAGTTTCAACTTGGGTCGAAGAAATGAAAGCCCTTGTTAAACCCGACAATGTTGTTTGGATTGACGGTTCAGAAGAACAATTGAACCAATTAAGAGAAGAATCAGTAAGAACAGGCGAAATGATTCGTTTGGATCAGGAAAAATTACCCGGATGTTTCTACCACAGAACAGCGGAAAACGACGTTGCTCGTGTTGAAGACAGAACTTTTATCTGTACAACAAATGAAATAGACGCAGGTCCTACAAACAACTGGATGGCTCCTAAGGATGCTTACGAAAAACTTTCAAAACTTTACGATGGTTCCATGAAAGGCAGAACAATGTATGTTATCCCATTTATCATGGGTGTTCACGGTTCACCTTTCTCAAAAGTAGGTGTTGAACTTACAGACAGTATCTATGTTGTTCTTAACATGAGCATTATGACAAGAATCGGTGAACAAGCTATGGATCAGCTCAACAATCAGAAAGATCCTTCAGACTTCACAAAATGCTTACATGCTAAAAAAGATGTTAATCCCGAAGAAAGATACATCGTACACTTCCCCGAAGACAACACAATTTGGAGTATCAACTCTGCTTACGGCGGAAACGTACTTTTGGGGAAAAAATGTCTTGCTCTCCGTATAGCAAGTTACCTTGGTAAAAAAGAAGGCTGGATGGCTGAACACATGCTTATCCTCGGTCTTGAAAATCCTCAAGGTGAAATCCACTACATCGCAGCTGCTTTCCCAAGTGCTTGCGGTAAAACAAATCTTGCTATGCTCATTCCTCCCGCAATGCTCAAAGGCTACAAAGTTCATACTGTAGGTGACGATATTGCTTGGTTGAGAATAGGCGAAGACGGAAGATTGTGGGCTGTAAACCCCGAAGCAGGTTTCTTCGGTGTTGCTCCCGGAACAAGCAGCAAAACAAACTACAATGCTCTTGCTACAACAAAGAAAAACACAATCTTTACAAACGTATTTGTTAAAGACGACAACACAGTTTGGTGGGAAGGCGCAGACGGTGAAGTTCCTGAAGAAGGTACAGATTGGCTCGGTAACCGTTGGACAAAAGACAGCGGTATAAAAGGTGCTCATCCTAACTCAAGATTTACAGCTCCTGCTTGCCAGTGTCCTTGCATTTCTTCCGAATTTGAATCTGCTAAAGGTGTTCCCCTTTCAGCTATCGTATTCGGTGGAAGAAGAGCAAAAACCGCTCCTCTCGTATACCAGTCATTCAACTGGCAGCATGGTGTATTTATCGGTGCTACAATGGCTTCTGAAACAACAGCTGCAGCTGCAGGTGCCGTTGGTGTAGTAAGAAGAGATCCTATGGCTATGATTCCGTTCTGCGGATACAACATGGGTGACTACTTCGGTCATTGGTTGGATATGGGTAAAAAGATTCCTAATCCTCCGAAGATTTTCCACGTTAACTGGTTCAAGAAAAACGACGAAGGCAAATTTATCTGGCCCGGATTCGGTGACAACCTCAGAGTTCTCAACTGGATTATCGACAGATGTGAAGGAAAAGTTGACGCTGTTGAAACAGCTATCGGTTATGTGCCTAAGAAAGAAGACCTCAACATTGAAGGACTTGACATTTCAGACGATACATTAACAGAACTTCTCGATGTTGATAAAGAAGTATGGCTCGGTGAAATCGACGGTATTCGTGAATTCTTCGCAAAATTCGGCGATAAACTTCCTAAAGAAATGTCAGACGAACTTAACGGCTTGAAAGACAGACTTTCAAAATAATAAGTTAAATATACAAAAAAATTGCTTCCAAAAGGAAGCAATTTTTTTATTACACAGTTTCTCCCTCCACCAAACACCTTATTAAAATATGCAATATAACGCCTAATTTAAACTCGGTAAAACGGTAATCAATCCACCATTATTGTATCTTTGACATCATTTTTAGTATAAAGAAAAACCCGTATGCAACCAAAGCAATACGGGTTTTTAAATTTCAGCTATAGACTAAGCTTTTTTTGTATTCTTTTTGTTTGAACCTTTCATCATAGCCCAAATAGGTGATACAAAGAACACTGAAGAATAAGCACCGCCAACAAGACCAATGATAAGTGGGAATGCAAATTCTTTTATGGAAGCTCCGCCCAAGATATAGAGGCAAACTACCATGATAAGAGTTGTAAGAGTTGTATTGATTGATCTTCCCAATGTACCTGTGATACTCTTATCAACGATTTCTTCGATTGTTTCTTTTCTAGCATATTTTCTGTTTTCTCTTACACGGTCAAAAACAACGATTGTATTGTTGATTGAATAACCTAAAATTGTAAGAATAACAGCGATAAATGAAGAATTTACGGAAACACCGAAAATTGCATAGATACTAAGCATAATCAAAGTATCGTGGCAAAGTGCGATAATAGCACTTACACCCTGCAAAAATTCAAAACGTACAGTGATGTAGATGAGCATAAGAGCAATTGCAACAAAAAGTGCAAGACCTGCTTCCTGTGCCAACTGTTTACCGTAAGCAGCTGTAAAAGCTTGTACTTCAAAAGCTTTTTCTTCCAAAGAGTATTTTGTTTTCAAAGCTTCTTTAACGGCATTGATGTCGTTTGTTGAAAGTGAAGTTGTTTTGATTGTGAAATCTGTAGGATTGTCCAAAGATGACTGTACAACCAAAGAACCTTTATGTTCAGGTAATGTTTCTTTAAATAATTTTGTTATTTCATCTTGAGTTGCAGAATCTGTTTTTGTATCAAATTTAATACTTGTACCGCCGGCAAAGTCAATATCGATATTGAAACCGCCTCTTACAAAGTAACCCACAAAACCTGCCAATATAACCGCAATTGAAACTGCGATATAAATCCATCTGTGTTTATATACTTTAAGCATTATTGGTTACCTCCTTCTTTTTTTGCCGACATTCCGCCGTAAAGCCATTTGTTTCTGATATTCATATCAACAACAGCCTTTATAAGGAGCTGTGTAATAACAATAGCTGTGAACATTGAAAGTATAATACCTACTCCCAAAGTAATTGCAAATCCCTTAATAGGACCTGTTCCTATGAAGTAAAGAACAACAGCAACAATAATAGTTGTTACGTTAGAGTCGATAATTGAGCTTAATGCTCTGTGGAAACCTGCATCAGTAGCTGCACGAAGTGTTTTTCCGAGTTTAAATTCTTCTTTCATTCTTTCAAAGATAATAACGTTAGCGTCAACAGCCATACCTATTGAAAGGATAACACCGGCAATACCCGGCAATGAAAGGTTTACTCTTGCAATTGCATACACAAGGAAACAAAGAATTGTGTAAAGAACAAGTGCGATTGCAGACATAAGACCCGGAAGTCTGTAGAGTACAATCATAAAGAGCATAACTATGATAAGTCCCAAGAAACAAGCTTTCATACCTGATTCAAGTGCGTTCGCACCAAGTGTTGGGCTTGCTGTTCTCTGCTGTACAACGTTGAGCTTGAAAGGAAGCTGTCCGTCTGAAATAAGAGCTGCAAGTTCGTCTGCTTCTTCTTTTGTGAAATCACCCTGGATTACAAAGTTGGTAGCGTTGATTGCTTCGTTTACGGAAGGAGCTGAAATAACTTCTTCGTCAAGCATAATTGCAATCTGCTGACCTGCAAGTCTGCTTGTAGCATCAAAGAAAGCTTTCTGAGCTTTTGAAGTAATTTCAATTGCTACAACGTAACCGCTTTCTCCTGTTTCGGAGTTCTGCTGATACTCTCTTTTTGCAGATTTGATGTCATCACCTGTCATAATTTCAACGGGCGCTGCACCTTCTTCTGTTGTGGGTTCAACAAATGCAAGTTTCGCTGTCTGACCGATGCTTTCGATAGCTTCTTTAGTATCAGTTACTGCGGGAATTTCAACTTCAAGCTGTTTTCCTTTAATGGTAACTGTACCTTCTGTGAAACCTTTTCTCGATAAACGTCCGTCAAGAATTTTCTTCGCGACTTTCATCTGTTCGTCTGATGGTTCTTTTCCGTCATTTGTTTTTCCTGCTTCGTAAACAATTACGGAACCTCCTGCCAAGTCGAAACCTTTTCTGATACCGTGTTCGTCATCAAAAACGGGTCCGATGTTAACACTGCCGATTGTAAGACCGCTTATTGCTACGTAAGCAAGAAGTACGATTACAACCAAAGTGGCAACAATTTTGCTAATGCCTTTTGCCATTTTTATAAAACCTCCTGTTTGGCGATTTTCTCGCCTTTTTTTAATTTTAACAAAATCATAGTTGCTTAATTTTTTATTATAACTAAGCACAGCCAAATACCATTATACTATTTTTTTGGCTTTAAGTCAAGTGTTTTTGACATTTTTTTATAAATTAATTGAAATATTAACCTGCGGGCCATCCCATTTCACGTCCTCCGATAAGGTGGAAGTGTATGTGGAACACCGTTTGACCTGCCATTTTATTGCAATTTGAAACAACTCGATAGCCGTCTTTATCAATGCCCTCTTGTTTTGCAATTTTTGCGATTGCTTCGTAAATTTTTGAAATAACCGCTGAATTTTCGCTATTTACATCATTAAGTGTTGAAATATGCTTTTTAGGTATTACAAGGATATGTACCGGTGCTGTCGGTTCAATATCGTGAAATGCATAAACATATTCGTCTTCATAAACTTTTTTTGAAGGGACTTCCCCTTTTATAATTTTACAAAACAAACAATCTTCCATAATGTACACTCCTTATCCTATTTGTGAAGCCAAAACTTCGTCTGCTATTGCAAGAGCATTGTCGATTTTATCGGCAAATTTACCTCCGCCTTGTGCCATATCGGGCTTACCGCCACCTTTACCGCCTGCAACAGCTGTGACTTCTTTAATTATTTTGCCTGCATGAGCACCTTTTGCAATAGCTTCTTTTGATGCACTTGCCACAAATGTTATTTTACCGTCACAATTGCTTGCCATAACTATAACAACGGCTTCACCTTGCATTTTTTCTCTTATCTGGTCGCTTGACATTTTCATCTCGTCACCTGTCAAGTTGTCTTTTGAAGAAAGTATAAGCTTAACACCTTTTATGTCTTTGTAGCCTGCCATAAGGTCTTTTACGGAACCTGAAAGAAGTTGTTGCTTTAAGCTTTCAATTTCAAGTTTCTTTTCTTTCATTTCTTCCATAAATTCTTCAACCTTTTTCGTAAGGTCACTTAAATTATTTATCTTCATTGATTTTGCAGTTTCTATAAGAATATTTTCTCTTTCCTTAACATACTTAAGATAATTTGCGCCTGTTACAGCTTCAATTCTTCTTACACCTGCCGCAACACCACTTTCGGAAACAATTTTGAAAAGTCCTGCTTGAGATGTATTTTTAAGGTGCGTGCCACCGCAAAATTCTTTGGAATAATCGCCCATTGAAACAACTCTTACTCTATCGCCGTATTTCTCTCCGAAAAGTGCCATAGCACCGGTCTTTTTAGCTTCTTCAATATCCATATATTCGCAAGTAATATCGTAAGAATTTAAAATCGATTCATTAACAAGTTTTTCAACTTTTTCGATTTCTTCAAAAGTCATTGCGGAAAAATGTGAAAAGTCAAATCTTAATTTTTCAGGTGTTACCAAAGAACCGGCCTGGTTTACATGGTCACCCAAAACAGTTTTCAAAGCTTTTTGCAAAAGGTGTGTTGTTGAATGGTTTCTCGATGTTGCCATTCTTAATTTAGCATCAACTTTAAGTGTAACCTTATCTCCGATTTTCACTTCACCGTCATCAATGGAAACGTTATGTAAAATTCTTCCGTTATGTTTTGTTGTATCTTCAACAATTGCATCCAAATTGCTTGCAATCATTATACCTTTATCACCGGCTTGTCCGCCACTTTCACCGTAAAATACAGTTCTATCGGTAAGAATTGTGCATACATCACCTAAAATAGCTTTATCAACTTTTTGATTTTCCTTAATAATAGCCGTAACAGTTGCATCACAAATCAAATTATCGTAACCGACAAATTCACTTTCCTGTACATCTTTAAGCAATTTTGCAACTTCATTTTCCCAGCCCAAAGAAGACGTATCTCCTCTTGCAGCTTGAGACTGTTCACGTTGTTTTTTCATTTCTTCACGATATTTTTCTTCGTCCACTTTATAACCTTGTTCTTCAACAATTTCTTTTGTAAGGTCAAGCGGGAAACCGTAAGTATCGTGAAGTTTAAAAGCAATTTCACCATCTAAAACAGTTTCGTTGTTTTCTTTCATTTTAGCGATAATATCATTTAAAATAACGATACCCGAATCTATTGTTTTATAGAATTTTTCTTCTTCTTTGCTGATAATTTTCTTTATGTAATCTTGATTTTCGTAAATTTCGGGATATGCATCTTTAGATTGTGAAATTACAACATCTGCAAGTCCTGTCAAAAACATTTCATCAATACCGAGCAATTTTCCGTGACGTGCGGCACGACGGAGAAGTCTTCTCAAAACATATCCTCTGCCCTCGTTTGACGGAATAACACCGTCGGATACCAAAAATACAGTACTTCTGATATGGTCTGTTACAACACGAATTGAAATATCTGTTTTATGGTCTTTGCCGTATTCCTTACCGCAAAGCTTACAAACACTGTCGAGAACCTTTCTTACGGTATCAACCTCAAAAAGTGAATGAACTCCCTGCATAATTGCGGCAATTCTTTCAAGTCCCATACCTGTATCTATATTTGGGTGTTTAAGAGGATTATAGTTGCTGTCTTTATCTTTGTCGAACTGTGTGAAAACAAGATTCCAAAATTCAACATATCTGTCACAATCGCAGCCAACCTTACAATCGGGCTTACCACAACCGTGTTCTTCGCCTCTGTCAAAATAGATTTCACTGCAAGGACCGCAAGGGCCTGTACCTATTTCCCAGAAGTTATCTTCTTTTCCAAATCTTACCATTCTGTCCGGAGAAACTCCGACTTTCTTGGTCCAAATATCATAAGCTTCATCGTCATCTTCATAAACACTTACCCAAAGCTTATCAACGGGAAGCTCAAGTCTTTTTGTAATAAATTCCCAAGCCCAACCTGTAACTTCATTTTTGAAATAATCTCCGAAAGAAAAATTTCCGAGCATTTCAAAGAATGTTCCATGACGTGCGGTAATTCCAACACGTTCAATATCGGGAGTTCTTATACATTTTTGGCATGTTGTAACTCTTTTTTTCGGGGGAGTTTCCTCACCTGTGAAATATTTTTTCAAAGGTGCCATACCTGCATTAATAAGAAGAAGTGAATTATCGTTTATTGGAACCAAAGGAAACGATTTCAATCTGAGATGTTCCTTTTCTTCAAAAAACGAAAGAAATTCTTCTCTTATTTCATTTAAGCCCATTTTTTTCATTTTTATATACCTGTCCTTTCGATCATTTTACTGATTTACGCCATATTCTTCACGAAGTTTTTCTCTTCTTGCGGAAGCGATTATAAAACCACCTACAACAATATTAACAAAAAGAATATCGAAAAGAATATTGTAGCAGAAAAGATTTTCGGAAATAAGCGCTTCACCGCTTATGATAATCGGTGCAATAAAAGCAAACAAGCTTATTAAAGACAAAATTATCATATAAACATAGTGACATTTTACGCTTTTTTTCTTTTCTTTTCTAATATTAAATCCGCAGAAAACAGCTGTTGCCAAAGATACAACAAGCACAAACCACAAGCTCGGCTGCATAAAACGACGTTTTAAACTACTGTAGAGAGTAAAGCCGTTTTTAAGTCCACCGTTTGGATAATTTGCAAGGTATCTTGCTCGTATTTCAAAAGCGTTTCCCGCTGAGATTTCAAGTTTGTCTTTTAACATAGACGGATTTTTAAGATAAAATTTTAAAATATCCGAATATGAATATTGATTTACGGAATTTTTAAATTCCGCACTTTCTTTTACTTCTTCCTCAATTTCAAAATTGGATTTTCCGCTGTAAGCTTTAAGATATTCTTTATCCATTTTTTCATTGTTTAAATCCGTAATTTTATTATCCTTGTAAATTCCGTAAAACGTGGCATTTACAAGATTATCAGTCTTAATTTGCTGCGAAACAACGCCGGAAAACATTCCAATTACAAGGAAAATCGAAAGAAAGACCGTTGCAACGGAAGAAATTAGATATTTTTTGTCGTTTCTTACTATTAAAGACGGCAAAATAAGAAGTGAAAGAAGCACTCCCAAAATAAACCATCCTTCCGATAATCCGCCTACAAACACGCACAAAAGCCCATATACAATATTTAAAATTATTGATGCTTTTATATGGTACTGTATCATAAGTATCAGCGTCATAACAAGCAATGCACACAAAAGAAGTCCTTGAGTTGTCATTGTGTTAAAATGTAGCAAATATGCAAAATCCGCAAAAACAAACAATGAAAAGAACTCAAACAAAATTCCGTGCCATTTTTTCGAAAATTCCATTTTTTTAATAAAGAACGCAAAAAAGCACAGTACGGCAAAAAAGTAAAACGTACCGAGTATTCTTATATCAATAAAAGGAAAAATTTTCGAAAGAGGACGCAAAATCCAATTCATGCTACCGCTGTAATAGTTTTCGGGTTCAACTGAATTGAATCTGAAAACCATTTGATAGTCGTTTGCTCCGCCTTGAACAAAACCGCCTGAAGAATATTCATAATAGTTGCCACCTGCAATACCTGCAGGAAAAATGATATTTGAAAACAAATATATCACCACAAAAGCAATGACAACTATAATTTTATCATTTAAATGTTTTTTCATATTAAAATCCCTTTATTTTCACCTTATTCTTTGGTTAATTCTTTACCGCAAGAGTTGCAAAATTTAGCTTCTGCCGGATTTGACGCATGGCATTCCGGACATTGTGAAACATCTTTGATTTCATTGATTTTTTCTTTTAATTCTTCTATTTCTTTGTATTTTTTATCAACGTCTTCCATAATCATTTTTATATCTTCGGAAATTTCAACACCGTTTTCAAAATCTCTGTAACAAAGAATACCTGCATTTTTAAACATTTTGTCAATTTTTGCTTCACATTCGTTTACACTCAAATTGAGCTTTGTAATCTCATAAATTTCATTTGATTTTGACTTTGCAATCTGTGTAGCCTTTGTCGCAGTGTCCTTAACCTTATTAAACCAACTCATAAAAAATACCCCCTGATTAAACTTAATTGAATGTTATTGTTCTATTTTACCATATATTTATATTTTTTGCAATAGTTTACACAAACTTTTTACAATTTATTTTTTTAAAGCGGAAAACATACTGATTGAAGCCGCTACCGCAACATTCAGAGATTCAATATTTTCTTTCATGGGAATAATATATGTTATATCCGCCAAATCAAGAACGTTTTTATCCACTCCCCTTGCTTCGGAACCTACGGCAAGCATAGTTTTTTTTGAAAAAGTTACGTTTTCGATATTCTCGGCTTTTTCTCCCAAATAGCTTACATAAAAAGTATATCCCTTTTCTTTAAAATTCATTATTTCTTTTGAAAGCTCTTTTGTACGCAATATATTTAAAGAAAATATTGCTGACATTGCCGAACGAACAACTTTGGGCGAATAAATATCCGCCGTATTTTCGTCTGCAATAATGGTATTAAAACCAAAAGCACACGCACTGCGAAGTATCGTTCCCACATTACCGGGGTCGGAAATCCCATTTAAAACGATTATTTTATCATCACAAGCATCTGAAAATTTTCTAATTTTAAATACTGCCGTTAAGCCTTGAGGTGTAACGGTATCGGAAATTTCTTTCATAACCTTTTCGTTAACAATATAAACGGGACAGTCAACCTCTTTTTCCAAAAGATCCTCCGAAAGTGCGAAAATCATTTCCGCTTTTTCATATTTTAAACTGTCATTCACGTTTTTTACACCTTCGGCAATAAATAAGCCTTCTTTTTCCCTGTATTTTTTGTTTTTCAGCTTACTTATTCTACCTATAAGCTCATTATGCGGGCTTGTTATGTTCAAAACTTTCAAAATTCGTCTCCTAAATTCTTCTTACGTTATAAACGCCTTTAATATTGTTAAGTCTTACAAGAACATTTGTAAGTTGTTCTTTTCCCTCAACTTGTATTGTAACGTTTATATTTTCAATTTTTTCTTTTACGGTTGTTTGAGCTCTCAAAGCCATAACGGGAATACGCATATCATTTAAAGCAAGTGTAACATCAACCAAAAGTCCCGAACGATTGGTGGCTTCTATTACTATATCCACATTGTGTGTTTCTCCGTTGTAGCCGTCCCAGCTAACCTCAACAAGTCTGTTCTTGTCGCCGTCTGATTTTTCAATGTTCATAAGTGCCTTACAGTCACGTCTGTGAATTGTTACTCCCCTACCCCTTGTTATATAACCAATAACATCATCACCGGGAACAGGAAAACAACATTTTGCGGTTCTTACAAGGCAATTGTCAATACCTTTTACGGTAATACCGCCTTTTTTATCCGCTTCTTGTTTCTGTTTTGCACTGTTGTTAATATCCTCAATAATTTTTTGTTCATCGGGAACTTTTGAGTTACGCTTTTTAAAATCTTCAATACGTTGACATATTTTTTCAACATTTATGCCACCATAACCGATAATCGCATAAAAATCCTCCGATTTTGCAAAACTGAACTTTCTTAATAAATACGCCATAAGAGTCTCATCGTTTACAAGCTCTTTCAAAGACATATTGTACTTTTTAAGTTCCTTTTCCAAAAGCTCTTTGCCTTTATCTACATTTTCTTCTCTTTTTTCTTTTTTAAACCACTGGTTTATCTTGCTTCGTGCCTGACTTGTTCTGGCAATTTTCAGCCATTCCGTATGTGGTGTAGCACTCGGAGATGTGATAATCTCAACTATATCACCGTTATTAAGCTTATGGTCTATTGTAACCATTCTGCCATTTACTTTTGCACCCGTCATACGCCAGCCTACAGCACTATGAATAAGAAAAGCAAAGTCAATTGCAGTAGCACCGTTTGGTAAGCTGAAAACATCACCACGAGGTGAAAAAACAAAAACCTCATCGGCAAACAAATCTATTTTTATGTTACTGATATATTCGCTGGGATTGGAAAAATCCTTTTCCGTTTCCAAAAGCTGTCTGACCCATTGGAATTTATCACCGGTATTTTTAACATTTGAACCGCCCTCTTTATATTTCCAATGAGCGGCAATACCGTATTCGGCAATTCTGTGCATATCCCATGTTCTTATCTGAATTTCAAAGGGTGTACCTGCGTTTGACATAAGTGTCGTATGCAAAGATTGATACATATTCTTCTTTGGCATACTGATATAGTCTTTAAATCTGCCCGGAATTGGCTTATAAAGCTCATGAACATATCCCAAAACAGTATAACAGTCACTGATTGAACTCACAATTATACGAATTGCGAAAAGGTCGTATATTTCGTCCAAACTTTTATTTTTTAAATAAAGCTTTTTATAAATACTGTAAAAATGCTTCGGTCTGCCCTCAATATGGCTCTGTATTCCCAATTCATTCAAACGATTACTTATTTCGTTTTTAATTTCTTCAACTATTTTTATCCTTTGCTCACGTTTTTGGGCAATTCCTGCGGAAATCTCGTGATAACCGATCGGGTCGAGATAAAAAAGTGACAAATCTTCAAGCTCCCATTTGAAATTATTCATACCTAATCTGTGAGCAATGGGAGCATATATTTCCATTGTTTCCAATGATTTTTCAAGTTGCTTTCTTTCGGGCATACTTTTCATTGTTCGCATATTGTGAAGTCTGTCGGCAAGCTTAATCAAAATAACTCTGATGTCCTTTGCCATAGACATAAACATTTTACGAAGATTTTCAATCTGTTCTTCTTCTTTGGAACTGAAATTGATACGCCCCAATTTTGTTACACCATCAACAATATCCGCAATTTCTTCACCGAACTCTTTTTTTATGTCATTGTAGGTTTTTGGAGTATCTTCAACAACATCATGCAAAAGAGCGGCACAAATCGACTCATCGTCAAGAAAAATATCGGTTATTATAAGTGCAACGTTATACGGATGAAGATAATACGGTTCACCGCTTCTTCTGGTTTGACCTTCATGACAATTTTTTGCATAGGTATAGGCTTTTCTTATAAGTTCTTCATTGCTTTTTGGATTATAAGCCTTTATTTTATCAACAAGAATTTCAAGCTCTGCCATATATAATCATCC
>CAYPIJ010000034.1:12363-13985 GCA_964410755.1 uncultured Oscillospiraceae bacterium
ATCCCAAACCGAAGCCCACAACCATAACGGAAAAACCTTTTTTCATAAATCTTAAGCGTACGTGTTTATTGTTGCCAAAATAGTTGACATTTTCTATTTTCACTTTTTCAATCATAAAAAGCGGTGTCGGATTTCCCATTCCACACGGTTCTATAAGTTCAAGTGAACGCGTAAGATCAAGATTAATATCTTTTTCGCTTATTTTGCTGTCGTATATGATTTCTTCCACAAAAACATTTGTGTTATATTTTTCTTTTGCAAATTTATTGATTTTTTCTCTGAAGCTGTCTATATTTTCTTTCTTTATTGTAAGACCTGCGGCAAGCTCATGCCCACCGTATTTTTGCAAAATATCTTCACAATATGAAAGAGCTTCAAACATATTAAAACCGGAAACACCTCTGCATGAGCCTTTTGCTTCCTCATTTTCACAAGAAATAAGAACACAAGGCTTTCCGTATTTTTCTGTTATTCTCGATGCAACTATTCCAATAACTCCATGATGCCACTTTTCGCTTGAAAGAACAATTACTCTATCTTTTTCGGCAAGCTTTTTAGCTTCAATTTCTTCACAAGCTTCTTCCAAAATATCTTGCTCGATTGCTTGACGAAGTTTATTTTGTTCGCAAAGCTTAAATGCAAGCTCTTTTGCTTCTTTTTCGTCAGAAGTTGTAAAAAGCTTAACTGCATCAAGTGCATTTCCCAATCTTCCAACAGCATTTATTCTCGGAGCGATTATAAAGCCCACGTGTGAAGATTCAAGTTTTTTGTTTGCAAGCCCTGCTTCTTTAATCAAGCACTTTAAACCGATATTTCTCGGATTTTTCAAAAGTTCAAGTCCGACGGTAACAAAAATTCTGTTTTCGTCTGTCAAAGAAACAATATCGGCAATCGTACCCAAACACAAAAGGTCACCGAATGCTTCTAAAAGCTCCTTTGATTTTCCCGTCCCGGAAAGTGCTTCTATAAGCTTAAAAGCAACTCCGACACCGGAAAGCTCCTTGAAAGGATAACTGCAATCTTCTCTTTTGGGGTTTATAACAGCGAGTGCTTCGGGAATATTTTCTTTACATTTATGATGGTCGGTAATTACAACCGAAATTCCCAAAGAAGTTGCATAGGCTATATCGTCATAAGCAGTAATTCCGCAATCTGCGGTTATAATAAGAGAAGTGTTGTTTTCTTTAAAGTTTTTAACAGCTTCCTTATTCAAACCGTATCCTTCGTCGGAACGAGAAGGAATGTAATACGAAACATCTGCATTTCTGCTCTTTAAGTATAAATAAATTATTGAAACGGCGGTTATTCCGTCAACGTCATAGTCGCCGTAAACAACTATTTTTTCGTTATTTTTAATTGCGTCTTCAATTTTCGCCACACCTTTGTCCATATCGACAAGCAAGAACGGATCAAGCAATCTCGATACGTCGGGGTAGATAAACTGCTCGGCAGCCTCCTTTGTGTTAATTCCTCGGTTCGCCAGTACCTTAGCGCACAATGGGTTTAAATTAAGTTCTTTTGCAAGTAATGCGGCAGTCTCAGGATCAGACTGTTTCGCTACCCATTTACTTTTTTTAATCATAATTCAAGTCCTGCCTTTATATATTTTTTTATATTATACC
>CAYPIJ010000035.1:0-13897 GCA_964410755.1 uncultured Oscillospiraceae bacterium
GCTTTTATAAGTCTGTCAAGACCGGAAGCTTCAAGTCCCAATTCTTCCAAAAACATTTCTTTTTCGTCGTCGGAGAGCTCGGAAATTTCAGCTTCTATCTGTGCGGAAACAGGTATAACAAGAGAATTTTCTTTGTCGGCAATTTCCTTCAAGGCTTTGAAATATTCATTGTCAACGCCACCGTTTTTAATATCTTCTTCGTTAAGATTTGCGGCATAAATAACAGGCTTTAACGTAAGAAGTGAAACCTCTTTCAAAGCTTCTTTTTCCTCATCGTCAAGTTCAACTTCTCTTGCGGTATGTCCTTCTTCCATAGCGGATTTCAATTTTTCAAGAGTATCTATTTCAAATTGATATTTTTTGTCGCCTTTAAGCATTTTTTTTGCTCTTTCCAATCTTCGCTCTATTGTATCAAGATCGGAAAAAATAAGCTCCATATTAATAATTTCAACGTCTCTTTTCGGTGAAACGCTACCTTCAACGTGAGTGATATTTGCATTTTCAAAGCATCTTACAACGTGAATAACCGCATCAACCTCTCTTATGTGAGACAAAAATTTGTTTCCCAAGCCTTCGCCCTTACTTGCACCTTTTACCAAGCCTGCAATATCGACAAATTCAATTATTGCGGGGATAGTTTTTTTGGAATTGTACATTTTTGTAAGAACGTCAAGACGTTCGTCCGGCACACTTACAACTCCCACATTTGGCTCTATTGTACAAAAGGGATAATTTTGTGCTTCTGCTCCTGCTTTTGTTATTGCGTTAAAAAGTGTGGATTTTCCTACGTTCGGAAGTCCGACTATACCAAGTTTCATAGTTATATATTTCCTTTCAAATTGTTTTTATATAAAAAAGTTTTAAACATAATTTTTCACCTTTAATTGTACCACAAATAGTTAAAAATGTCAAGTACGGAAGAAAAGATTTTAACTTGTGCGAGTAAAATAACATTTATACAAACATAATAAAACACGCATACCGCTAAAATGATATGCGTGTTTTATTTTAGAATAATTTAAGTTGTCTAAAGCCTTTATCCTCGCTTTTCATTGTGCAACCGCTTAACGGGATTGATTTTGCATAATAAAATTCGGGGTCTTTTATTTTTGTTTCCGACAAAAATGCAGCTCGTTTTATTTTTGCTTTTGTTAGTCGCATTGTTTGAATACCAACTGTATTTTTAGTTGATTTTTCCAACACAACGGAAGTATTGAACACCAAAATTTTATCCTTATCTGAAAAAAGTGCAAGGTCGCAATCTTCTTCAAGTCGGAACATTCTGACAATGGGTGATACATCGGAATAAGCATTAACAAGACGTTTTCTGTTTGTCTTTGTTTGGTAGGAAGAAAGGGGGACTTTTGCGGTTTTTCCGTTTTCAAAAACAAAGAAGAAAAAGCCCTTATATTTCTTTGCAGGGAACAAATAAATCGGTTTTTCATCTTGCTCCATTTCCATAAGTGACGGAATAAATTCACCATAAGCAGATAATTTCGTGTCCGGTATATCGGATATTTTCATTTTATATGCATTGAATTTATCAGTAAAGACTATAATTTCGCCAAAGTTTGTTTCTTCAATTTCATAAGCTACTTTATCGTCTTCTTTAAGCTTATGCTCTCCGCCCGCTCTTAAAGAAGTAAGTGGAATTTTCTTTAAATATCCATGTTTTGTAACAAAAAGTTTAAGGTTGTAATTTTCAACCTTTTGTGTATCGTCATAAGTTTCAGCTTCGCTTTCGTCAACAAAATCTGTTTTTCTGTCTTTACCGTATTTATCCTTGATTTTTGTAAGCTCGTTTATTATAAGCTCTTTTACTCTTTCCTCACTTCCGAGGCAATCTTCCATATCGGCAATTTCGCTTTTTAATTTTTCAACATCTTCGATTTTATTTAAAATATACTTTTTATTCAAATTACGAAGCTTGATTTCAGCAATAAATTCCGCCTGAATTTCGTCAATTGAAAAGCCTGCCATAAGATTGGGCACAACAAGAGAATCGTCCTCTGTTTTTCTTATAATTTCAATGGCTCTGTCAATATCGAGAAGAATTTTTTTAAGACCTTCAAGCAAATGAAGTCTGTCTTTCTTTTTCTTTATCTCAAATCTTAATCGTCTTTTTACGCAATTCAAACGGAATTTGCACCACTCTGCAATAATTCCTCCAACACCGTAAACATCGGGTTCTCTGTCTATAATAATATTAAAATTACAGCCAAAACTGTCTTGAAGCGGTGTCATTTTGAAAAGTTTCAGCATAAGCTTATCCGGGTCTGTTCCCTTTTTCAGGTCAATTGCAAGCTTTAAGCCCTGCTTGTCCGTTTCGTCTCTGATGTCGGAAATTTCCTTTATTTTCCCAACCTTTATAAGGTCAACAATTTTATCGATTATGGCTTCAGTTGTTGTGGAATACGGAATTTCGTAAACTTCTATAAGATTTGCCTTTTTGTCGTAAGTGTATTTTGAGCGAATTTTAAAGCTACCGCGTCCTGTAGCCAAAATTTCCTTAAGCTGTTCTTTATCTGCAATAACCGTTCCCCCTGTAGGAAAATCAGGGGCAACAATATAGTCCAAAACATCGCAATTTTCATCTTTTAAATATGCAATTGTGGCTTCGCAGACCTCACGCAAATTAAAGGAACAAATATTTGAAGCCATACCAACGGCAATACCCTGATTTGCTCCTGTAAGAAGTGTGGGGAAAGTTACAGGCAAAAGTGACGGTTCTTTCATAGTTCCGTCGTAATTATCCACAAAATCAACGGTATCGCTGTCAATATCCTTAAAAAGCTCGGAAGCAATCCCCTCTAATTTTACTTCGGTATAACGAGATGCGGCATAAGCCATATCTCTTGAATAAACCTTACCGAAATTTCCCTTTGAATCGATATATGGGTGCAAAAGGGATTCGTTACCGGTTGTCAAACGCACCAAAGTGTCATATATTGTTTGGTCACCGTGAGGATTAAGCTTCATGGTTTGTCCCACAACGTTGGCAGACTTAATTTTTGCGGAATTTAAAAGTCCCATTTTATACATAGTGTAAAGAAGCTTTCTGTGAGAGGGTTTAAGTCCGTCAATTTCGGGAATTGCACGTGAAACAATAACACTCATGGCATAAGGCATATAATTTGTTTTTAAAGTATTTGTTATAAGTTGCTCTGTATAATTCATTGTTTTCCCCTCCTATCAGCTTAAATCAAGAAATTCAAAATATGATTTTCCGTACATTTGTATATACTCTTTTCTGCCCTGCAAATTGTCTCCCAAAAGAAGATCGAACATTTCTTTTGTTTTATGTGCGTCCTCGGGCATAACTTTTATAAGACGTCTTGTTTCGGGATTCATGGTTGTTTGCCACATCATTTCGGGCTGATTTTCACCAAGACCTTTCGAACGCTGAATTGTGTATTTTTCTGTTAAATTACTTAAAATATCAACTTTTTCCTTTTCGTCATAGGCAAAATATGTGTCGTTTTTTGTATTTATTTCAAAAAGGGGTGATTCCGCTATGAAAACCTTACCTATATCTATAAGTGTGGGAGTTAAGATATAGAGCATTGTCAAAACAAGTGTTCTAATCTGAAATCCGTCAACATCGGCATCGGTACAGATTATAATCTTGTCCCATCTTAATTTTTCAAGGTCAAAGGTTGTCATATCCTTTTGATTTTTAAGTTTAAGTTCAACACCGCAACCCAAAACTCGCATGAGATCTGTTATAATTTCCGAATTGAAAATTTTGTCGTATTCCGCTTTTAAGCAATTTAGAATTTTACCTCTTATGGGCATAATTGCCTGAAATTCCGCATCACGTCCCAATTTACAAGAACCCAACGCAGAATCACCCTCCACAATGTAAAGTTCTCTTTTTGCAACGTCCTTTGTACGGCAATCAACAAATTTTTGAACACGGTTACTCAAATTGTCAACATTGCCCGAAAGTTTTTTCTTGATGTTTATTTTTGCTTTTTCCGCTTGCTCTCTGCTTCTTTTGTTTACCAAAATCTGCTCTCCTATTTTATCGGCAAAAGCTTTATTTTCAATAAAATAAATTTCAAGCTGTTGCTTTAAAAAGTCCTGCATTGCTTCTTGAATAAATTTGTTTGTTATAGCTTTTTTTGTCTGATTTTCATAAGACGTTATTGTGGAAAATGAATTTGAAACCAAAACGAGGCTGTCGAAAACATCGTTATAGGTAATTTTATTTTCTGCTTTATTATATTTGTTATTTTGCTTTAAATAGTTGTCAATTGCATAAACAAAAGCGTTTTTCACAGCTTTATCCGGTGAACCGCCGTATTCCAAAAAGCTTGAATTGTGGTAATATTCAATTAAATTCTCTTCATTGTTAAAGCAAAAAGCAAAATTCATTTTCACTTTATATTCGGGCTTATCGCTTCTGTCCTTACCTACTCTTTCGGCACTTATAGTATGGATTGGAGTAAAAGCCTTTTCACCGGCAATTTCCGTAACATAATCAGTTATACCATTTTTATAAACGTATGAATAATCGGTAAAGCTTCCGTCCTCATTTTCGTCTTTCAAAACAAAGGTTATCCCCTCGTTTACAACAGCCTGCTTTTTAAGTGTATTAACATAGTATTCAAGAGGAATATCTATATCGGTAAAAACGTCCAAATCGGGTCGCCATTTTATTTTTGTTCCTGTTTTTTTCTCCAATGTAGGTTCTTTTAAAAGTCCGCCCACGTTTTTTCCTTTTTCAAAATGAAGTTTATAAACATATCCGTCTCTTACAACTTCAACGTCCATATATTCGCTGGCATACTGAGTTGCACAAGCACCCAATCCGTTAAGTCCGAGACTGTATTCATAGTTCTCTCCACCTTGATTGTTATACTTACCTCCTGCATAAAGCTCGCAAAAAACAAGCATCCAGTTGTAGGTATCTTCTTTGGGGTTATAATCAAGAGGTATACCTCTTCCTCTATCCGCAACCTCGATAGACTTATCTCTGAAACGTTTAACTTCAATTTTTTTACCGTAGCCTTCTCTGGCTTCGTCAATGGAGTTGGACAATATTTCAAAAACTGCGTGCTGGCAACCTGTTATTCCGTCTGAACCGAAAATAACGGCAGGTCTTAAACGAACCCTTTCTTCGTCTTTCAGTTTGGAAATACTTTCATTACCATAGTTTTCCTTATTCTCCAAATTTTATCACCTCATATATTAAAATTTTAATGTACAATAACAAAAAGGTGGCATAAGTCACCAAATATCATTATATCACAAATTTTAAAAAAAATCAAGCAAAATCACGAAAATTTAAAGGTCATTATCTTTATATTCAACCAATATTATGTCGTCTCCCACCTTTTTTATGTCGTTATAAGATATAATATGCTCTTTTCCCTTTCCGAAAAGTCCGAAAAATCTATAATGACCGGGAACAATTATCGACCCTATTGTCCCTGTTTGCAAATCTATTTCCACATCGTAAAGAAATCCCAATCTTTTCCCGTCAAGAATATTTATAACCTCTTTTTTCTGCAATTCCATAAGTCTTTCCCACATAAATCTCACTCCTTAACTCTTTCTTTATTATATGAAAAAAAGAAAGGCATTAAGCCTTTCTTTTTTATAATTTTATTGTAATTTCGTCATTTTCACAATCGACAACAAAATTTGAATTTTCTTTTATATCGCCCATAATGTACATATCGGCAATTTTGTCTTCAACTTCTTTTTCAATAAGTCGTCTCAACGGTCTTGCACCGAAATTTTCGGAAAATCCGTTTTTCACAAGATATTCAACAGCATTTTCTGTGTAAGTCATATTAAGCTTTTTTGTTTTTAAATTATTAACTACATTATCAAGCATAATATTTGCAATTTTAACAAGCTCCGTTTTTGTAAGCGGATCGAATATTACAACCTTATCAACTCTGTTTAAAAATTCAGGTCTGAAATACTGTTTTAAAGCTTCATCAACACGAGCTTTTGTTTGCACGGTTTCATTTTGAGTAAAGCCCAAAGATGCACTTTTGTTTTCGCTTCCCGCATTTGTTGTCATAATGATAACAGCGTTGTAAAATCTTACTGTTCTTCCGTGACTGTCCGTTAAAATACCATCGTCCAAAATCTGCAAAAGAAGATTGAACACATCTTTATGCGCCTTTTCAATTTCGTCAAAAAGGATTATGGAATACGGTTTTTTTCTTATTTTTTCGGTAAGAAGACCGGCATCGTCATATCCCACATAACCGGGAGGTGAACCGATAAGCTTGGAAACGGTATGTTTTTCCATATATTCCGACATATCAAATCGGATAATGCTTTCTTCAGTTCCGAAAAGCTCATAAGCAAGAGCTTTTACAAGCTCTGTTTTTCCCACACCCGTAGGACCGGCAAATATAAACGAAGTTGGCTTTCTTTTGGCACTTAAAGCCGCTCTTCCACGTCTTACAGCACCGCTTACTGCCTTAACTCCCTCAATTTGTCCCGCAATTCTTTTTGAAAGTTTTTCTTCCAAATTAACAAGATTTTTAGCCTCAATACCTGTGATATTTTTAACAGGAATTTTCGTCATTGTTTCAATTACCGTTGCAATATCCTCTGTTGTTACATCTCTGTAGGCATTTTTTTCCATTTCAGCTATGGCATCTTTCAAATGGCATTCTCTGATTTTATATTCGGAAAGCTTTTGATATTCTTCAACACTGCCATCTGTAACAGGCTGATTTTGAAGTTCGATAAGTCCTTCAAGCTCGTCATTCATTGCTTTTAATTTAACAAGTGTATCATTTGCAACATTTTTTACAGCTCCGCTTTCGTCAAGCAAATCTATTGCCTTATCAGGAAGTTTTCTGTCGAAAATATATCTGTCCGCCATAATTGCCGCCGTTTCAATTGCCTCGTCGGAATAATGAACCTTATGAAAATCTTCATAATAATTTTTAATTCCTTTTAAAATGTTTATAGTTTCGTAAACATCGGGTTCTTCAACAGTAATCGGAGCAAAACGTCTTTCCAAAGCACTATCTTTTTCAATGTGCTGTCTGTATTCGTTTGGAGTTGTTGCACCTATAATTCTAAGCTCGCCTCTTGCAAGGTAAGGTTTTAAAATATTTGCTGCATTCATTGCACCGTTGGCATCGCCAGCCGCAACAATATTATGAAGTTCGTCAACAACCAAAATTACATTTTTTCTTTCGATTGCTTCAGTTATAACCGCTTTCAATCTCTGTTCAAACTGCCCTCTAAACTGAGTTCCGGCAATCATACCCGCAAAATCCACAAGATAAATCTGTGCATCAAGCAATTTTTCGGGAACTTCACCTTTTACGATTTTCAAGCTCAAACCTTCCGCTATTGCGGTTTTACCGACACCCGGTTCACCAAGCAAAACGGGATTATTTTTTGTACGACGGTTTAAAACATTGATAACACGCATAATTTCGGCTTCTCTGCCTATAACATTATCAATTTCGCCGTTTTTAGCTCTTTCGTTAAGATTTGTTCCGTAAGCTTCAAGCATAGAACGTTTATTTTTCTTGTTTTTCTTCTTATCTTGCTTTGTATTTTTTTCATTTGATGTATTTTCGTTTTCTTGCTCGCCCTCAAAAGAAGGTGTCATTCCCATAAGCTCATTCATCATGGTCATATTATCCCCCATCATTTCAGGGTCTCCAAGCATTTGAGAAAACTGTTCATTCATTTGTTCAAATTCGTCTTCATTTATGTTAAAACGTTCCAAAAGCTTATCAAAAGGCTTTATTCCAAGCCCCTTTGCACACTGAAAGCACAAGCCTTCGGAAATTTCCTTATCTTTTTCCATTCTTGTAATAAAGATAACAGCCATATTTTTCTTACATCTTGAACATAACTGCATTTTTTCACAATCCTTTCGCCTTTTTTTAAAATTAAAGCTTAATCAATATCCTCGTCAAGCTCTTCCTGACGTCTTACAAGCTCGTTAAATGCGTCTTGCTCTTCTTTTTCGTCACTAATTTCCATAAAATATTCTTTATCGTCTTTTTCAATTATTTTAAGCATAACGATTTCAACTTCTTCCTCGTTTCCGTCTGCTTCTTCCCCCAAAAGCGGTGCAAATCCGCCGTAAACGTTGTCGTTAAGCTCGAAAAGGTCAATGAGCTCATATTCACAAGGATTATCGTTTTCGTCATATAAAGTTATTTTTTCCATTTCTTCCATTTTATTCTACTCTCCGTTTCTTTATTTTTACAATTGTCTATGTGATTCCATGTAATCTTGCAAAATAATTGTAGCACTTAAGCTATCTTTTTTGCCTGTTTTTTTCTTCCCGCTAACATTCATAAGCGTTAAAGTTCTGTCGGCATAAACAGTGGTAAGCCGTTCGTCGAAAAAGTCGATGTCAATCTTTGTTTCGTCCCACAAAAGCTGTGCAAACTCTCTTACAATTTCAACTCTCTCTCCCTCTGTTCCGTCCATATTCCTCGGTAACCCAAAAACAATTAAACCGGGGTTGTATTCGTTTATCACTTCTTTCAATTTTTCAATTGCATCTATTCTTCCTCTTACAGTCAAAAAGCCTGCCGGCTGTGCCGTAATTCCCAACATATCGGAAACTGCCAAGCCAATTCTTCTTTCGCCGTAATCAATTGCAAGTATTCTTTTCATAACAACCTCCGTTTTTAATAAATTATATGAATTTTTTTCACACCAAATTTGATTATACTACATATTTGTGAAAATTGCAAGTATTTTTTCAAAATTCGTCGCCTTTTTGAAAATTTGATTAAAAATTCATACAAAAAACAGCAATCTTTTACGATTGCCGTTTCTCAAAATTACTTATTCAACCTCTTCAGCTTCACATATCGGGATCATTCCGCCAAGACTGTCCCAAACCATAACTTTTGCGTTTGTGTAATCTTTTGTTGTTGTGAAAATAACATCTTCACCGTTGTAAACTTTCGGTTCTTCCATTCCAACAAATGTGTCACCCTTGTATAACCCAAGAATTACAGTGTTTCCTTTTTCAATGTTTATCGGCTTAACCGTAAAGACCTTGCCATCTTCGGAAACAGTCGTTTGCGTTCCCTCAAACTTCACAATTTTAATGGTGTATGTGCTGTTTGTGTAACCTGTTTCGGAATAGTTCAATGTCAATACTGTTTCCAAATTACTTAACGTTATATTATTGTTTCTATTGTTATAAAGTGTTTGTGTTCCCAATTTTAATGTTCCATTATATTGAGGTTTTAATTTAATTGATGCTGTATTTTTCGGAACATATATTGTGTATTCTCTTTCGGACGGTGTAAATGTCTTGTTCCACTCGCCTACATTTGCAGAAATCGAGGTAATTTGTGCATACACCTTAACATTTACCGATTTTTCGCCGTAAATTCCGCTTCCGTCTTTTGCTGTGGCGGTTATTTTTACTGTTCCTGCTTTTTTTGGAGTAAGTGTTCCGTCAGTTGAAATTGTTGCAATTTCGCTGTTGTCAACAGACCATTCAATGTCTTTGTTTGTTGCGTTTTCGGGTGATATTGTGGTAGTGTATTGCTTTGCCTGGTCAATTTCGTCCGCACCGTTTATTGTGATAGACTTAACAAGTATCGGATTTACTTTGATTTCAGCTGTTCCAAAACCGTCAAAATCATAGGTGTTGCTACCGCTGTCTGCAAGGAAAGTTTCATCATCTACAAATTCAATTGTCAAATTTTCGTTTGCCGTTGCACTTTCCGATACATCAAATACCAAATCAAAAGGATTTAAAGTTGTGTTTTTCGGCATATTTCCGTCATTTTTATATGCGCAAGTTAAATATAAATATGTGTAGTCGCCATTTGTTTCGCTTGATTGCTCTATTGTAAAATCTTTAGCTTTAACTTCCGATAAATTCAATTTGTCGGAATATTTTATCGTTGCAACAAAATCCTTTGCCGTTTTGTCGGTTGCAAAGCTTACGCTTTCGGTAATTCCCTTTTGCCCTATGTCGGCACTTTCCACACCCGTGATTTTTAATTGATTTACCTCAATTATGTCATAGTATAAGTTTAAGTTTTCACTTATCGGCGTGTCAAGTGGATAACTTTCAGTCAATGCTTGGTCTGTGAATAATATTGCTTTATATCCTTTAGGCACTGCTATACTGCTTGTATCAATATATTCACCCATATTTTGCGTTGTGTCGATGACTTTGTTTCCGTCTTTATCGGATATATTGATGTAGGCAAAATATGTGCGTGCAGCATTTGTAAGTTTATCGTTAGACGAATCTATTGAAATATTATTCCATTCAGATTCTGTACCATTATAATATACATTTGTTATATTTAACCCTCCAATCCAAAATGCCAAAGATTCAATTTCTGTTATCGTTTTCGGTATGGTGACAGTACAAGGTATTGTGATACTACCATCATCACCATTATAAAAATAAAAAGCCCACCTCCCGATAGTTTTAACCGAATTAGGAATGATAATATCAGATTCGCTTTTAATGCATTGAAGTAGTTTTGTTTTTTTTGAATCGTATAAACAGCCATTTGAGAACGTATAATATTCATTGTTTATTCGTATTTCTTCAAGATTTTCACTGAAAGCAAAGGCTTTTTCTCCTATATATGAAACTGAATTTGGTAATTCTATTATTGAAATATTACAACCAAAAAATGCACTGTCTTCAATGGTTGTTACTGAATTAGGCAATACAAGTTTTCTCATTTTTAAATTAAAACATCTGTTAAAAGCATATTTTCCTATATATTGTATATCTCCATTTAATGTCACCGATTTAAGATTTGGTAATTCTTCAAAAGCAGAATCTCCTATACTAGTGATTCCATTTCCTATTATAACATTGGTTATTTTTTTCTCATTGCTCCATGTATTCCAAGGAGTTGCTCTGCCGGCAATCCAATTAGGCATTTCACCTGTTCCGCTTATGGTAAGTGTTCCGCTATCATCAAGTTCCCAAGTGATATTATCACCACAAGTTCCGCTGTCAACAGTTGATGCAAAAGCCGTAATATTTGCCGGCAATAATGTTGTTACCATACACAGCAATGTTATAAAACTTAAAATTCTCTTTTTCATTTTTGTTCTCCTTTTTATTAATTACAACAAATGCGAACTGTCAAAAAGTATACTTTTTGACAGTTATTTTAATGTATTGCGATATTCTTTAAGTCGGCGGTAAAAGGTGGATTCGCTTATTTGGCATTGTTCCAACAATTGGGAAAGAGTGATTTTTTTCTGTTCCCACTTTACAATAAGACGTTGAAAGTCGTTTTGTGTTTCTTTTTTCGGTCTTCCAAAGGGGACGCCCTTTTCTTTTGCAACTGCAATTCCTTGTGATTGCCTTTTTCTTATGTTTTCCCTTTCGTTTTGTGCAACAAAAGATAAAATTTGAAGTACCAAATCGGCAATAAATGTTCCCATTAAGTCTTTGCCTTGGCGAGTGTCTAAAAGGGGCATATCTATAACGCAAACATCGGCACCTATTTCTTTTGTTATAATTTTCCATTGGTTTTGAATTTCTTCGTAATTTCGTCCGAGGCGGTCTATGGAAAGGATATAGAGCAAATCGCCTTTTTCAAGTTTTTGAATAAGTTTTTGGTAGGAAGGTCTTTCAAAATCCTTGCCCGACAATTTGTCTATGTAGATATTTTTTTGGGGAATGCTTTTTTTAAAAAGTTCAGCCAATTGTCTGTCTTCATTTTGTTCAAGAGAGGAAACTCTTGCATAGCCGTAGGTTTTCATTTTAAAATCTCCTTGATATTTCAGTATTTTTAAACTATTATATCATAGAAAATTTTTTCACATAAGAAAAAAAGGATCGCAAAACAAATTGCATTCCTTTTGGCAGGGGTAGAGAGATTCGAACTCCCGGATAACGGAGTCAGAGTCCGTTGCCTTACCGCTTGGCGATACCCCTATATGAAATTAAAAGTTCGTGTTCTCTCTCAACACGCTAAAATATTATAGCACATAAAGAAGAATTTGTCAATAGATTTTTAAGAAATTTTTAAAAAAATTTATTTAATGTCATATTTGTTGACAAAAATTTTCTAATGTGATATAATTGTAATATGTAAAATTTTGTTGAAAATTTATATTTTAGGAGTTAATGAAAATGAATAAAATTCTTTTTTTGGGTACAGGTGCCGCAGATTGGGAAATTGAACATAAAGAGGTTTTTTTCAGAAGAAACTCTTCCGCACTTATAAATAATGATTTAATAGTTGATTGCGGAAGCCATATTTTCGATTTTTCCGAAAGCTTTAAATTGGATAAGCTTTACGATAATGTTACCGACATAATCATAACCCATAATCACAGCGACCATTTTTCAAGGGAGTCGATTTTGAAAATTGCCGAAAAGCAAAAAATTCGTTTGGGCTGTTCAAAAGCCGTTATGAAGAAAATAGGGGAACATAAAAACATTGAATATACTATTTTTTCTCCTTTTAAGGAATACAAAATGGGAAAATACAAGATTTTGCCCGTTTTGGCAAATCATGACGTTGTTACAATGGGAGATGATACCTCTTTTCATTATATAATAACAACAGAAGACGAAAAAGTTGTGTTTTACGGGCTTGACGGAGCTTGGTTTTTAAGGCCGACTTGGGAAGCAATGAGAAATTATAAATTTGATGTAATGATTTTCGATTGCACAGTCGGAGACAGCGACGATTGGCGTATTTTTGAGCATAATACCATACCGATGTTAAGAATGATGGTGAAAGAGATTGAAAACCAAAAAACGGTGAAAGAAAACGGCGTTATGATTGCGTCGCACCTTGCAAGAACGTTGCATGTTTCGCACGAAGAAACGGTTGAAATTTTAAATAAAATCAATTTAAAGGTTGCTTATGACGGAATGAGCATTGAATTTTAAAAAAACACGAAAAATAAACAGAAACGGATGATAAAATGGAGTTTAAAGATATATTTGAAAAATCAGAAAAGGTTTGCGAATATGCGGAAGCTTTTTTGGGCAGTAAAGTGGAAGATTTTAAAATTTCCAAAGAGCAAAAGAAGATTGAAACGGTAATTCGACCTCAAAAGATTGTCGATAAAGAGATAATAATGGTTGTGGCGAAGGATATAAGGGTGGTGTATGACCTTAATTCCATTAAAATTTATACACGTTATTCCCCTGAAATGTTTTCGGAGGAATACTATCCGCAAATTGTTAAATACATATCTCTTAAAATGCCTGCTTTGAGGCAGTATATTCAAAACTCAAGTGCTGTTTACGAAAACGAGACTTTGAAAATTCATTTGGCTTCCAACGGTGCCGATATTCTTTCGAGCACAGGTGCTAAAAATGAAATAAAAAAGCTTGTTTCGGACGAATTTTCACTTGAAATCGAAGTTGAAATTTTTGACGGTTGCGAAGTTGACCAAGAAAAGGAAAACGAAGAATATTTGAGAAGAAGAGAAGAAGAATTACGACTTATAATTGAAGAAGAACAAAGAATTGCCGAAGAAAGAGCGGAAATTCAAAGAGAAATAAATAAGGAAAAAAGAGCAGAACAACGCAGACTTAACGCAGAAGAAAGAGAAAGAAACGCTCACAGAAAAATGATTTTCGGTAGACCTCAAGATGGTGAAATCAATGAAATGCAATATGTAACCGAAAACAGCGGAAGTGTGCTTTTGGAAGGTGAAATATTTTACACCGAAGAGAAAAAAACGAAAAATGAGACCATTATATTTATAATGTATATGACAGACGGAACAGGTTCTGTTATTGTTAAGAAATTTTACAAGGATAAAGAAAAATTTGCGCAGGAAAAAGGGGCTTTGTCGGTAGGGACTTGTATTCGTCTTTACGGAAAAGCGGAATTGGATAAATTTTCAAATGAATGTATGATACAATGAAATGCAATATGTAACCGAAAACAGCGGAAGTGTGCTTTTGGAAGGTGAA
>CAYPIJ010000036.1:0-13496 GCA_964410755.1 uncultured Oscillospiraceae bacterium
TTTTCGATATGGAACAAAAAGAAGACGAAATGAAGAAAATTGTTGAAAAATACATTTCAAACGTTAAATAACTATAAACTTTATTCATAAAAAAATTATAAAAAACATACTTATTAGAAAAGGATTTATTTTTTTGAAAGGTATGTTTTTTTATGTTTATTGTAGTAAGAAAAAATATGATAATAGCTGTAATTTTGATTTTAACGGGGATGTTACTTTTTGGATTTTCGGTGAAAATAGGTAGTAAAACCGTTGCAACTCCCATTAACAATGTTGTGGTTATAGATCCCGGTCATGGCGGTGATGACGGCGGTTGCATAGGTGTTGACGGAACACTTGAAAAAGATATAAATTTGGAAATTTCAAAAGAACTGGAAAAACTTTTCACTAAAAACGGTTATACCGTTATTATGACAAGAAATGAAGATGCTGATTTGTGCGACAGAAGTAAAAGCACCATAAAAGCAAGAAAAAATTCGGATTTGAAAAAAAGAGTGGAAATTATCAATAATTCAAATTGCAGTCTGTTGATTAGCGTACATATTAATCAATATTCAAGCCCCGAAATTTTCGGAGCACAGGTTTTTTACAATAAAAACGATGAGGTAAGCGAAAAATATGCCAAAAGTGTAATGGAGGAGCTTAGAAAAACAGATGAGAAAAATAGGCGAGTGGCAAAAGATATTCCAAATAAAAATCTTATTTTTTCCAATATAAAAACACCCGGTATATTGGTTGAATGTGGTTTTTTATCCAATCCTGAGGAATGCGAAAAATTGAAAAGCAAAGAATATCGTCAAAAAATAGCACAAGCAATTTATGACGGAACGGTTAAAAATAAAAACGCCATAAAATAAATATATTTTTATATAAATTATTGGAAAACTATTGATAAATTTTTCGATTTGTTGTATAATGTTAGTGTAATGAAAAATTATTAATACAGTTAAGGTGGTAATGAAGCAATGAATTTGAATTGCTATAAAAATAAAAAAATATTCTTTTCAGGAATAGGCGGAGTAAGTATGAGCTCTCTTGCCTTAATACTTAAAAATAACGGTTTTGATGTTTGCGGAAGCGACAGAACCGAATCTTCCAATACAATTAAGCTTAAAAATGAAGGAATTAACGTTGTTATTGGGCAAAACAAAGAAAATATAAATTCAGACATCGGTCTTATTGTAAGAACGGCCGCTGTTTCAATGGATAATCCCGAAATTTTACAAGGTGTTTCTTTGGGGATTGACATTATGGAAAGAAGTACACTTTTGGGACTTGTTATGAAGGACTACAAAAACAGGGTAAATGTTTGCGGAACTCACGGAAAAACCACAACAACTTCCATGCTTGCACTTTTGTTTATGTATGCAAATCTTGAACCGACAGTAACTGTTGGTGGAGATTTCAAAAAAATGGGCGGTAATTTGCTTTTGGGCAAAAAAGACTATTTTGTTTGCGAGGCTTGTGAATATGTTGAAAGCTTTTTGGAATTTTTCCCCAGCGTTTCGGTTTTTCTCAATATAGAAGAGGACCATTTGGACTATTATAAAGATATTAATCATATAAAATCCGCATTTTATAAATTTGCTTTAAAAACTGAAGAATTGATTGTTGCAAATGGTGATGACGAAAATGTTTGTGATGTTATGGCAAAGCTTGAAGACAAAAAAGTTGTATTTTTCGGAATTGAAAACGGAAAATATGTTGCCAAAAACATTAAATTTGACAGATATACAACTACTTACGATTTGTTTGTTGACGATGTTTTTACAGCAAAAATAACTTTAAAGGTTGCCGGTATTCATAACGTTTACAATTCACTTTCCGTGTGTGCCGTATGTATGGAAAAAGGCATTGACATTGAAAATGCAAAAAGTGCATTGTTTGACTTTGAGGGTGCTGACAGAAGAATGCAGTATAAGGGTACTGTAAACGGTGCTGAAATTTTTGACGATTATGCACATCACCCAACAGAAATACGAACAACAATTGAAAGCGTTAAGCAAAAGCACCCGAAACATTTTATTGCACTTTTTCAACCGCATACCTATACTCGTACAAAAGCCTTGAAAAACGAATTTAAAGATGTTTTGAAAGATATAGAAAAATTGTATGTGGCAGATATTTATGCGGCAAGAGAAAAAGACCCCGGTGATATTAGCTCGAAAGACTTGTGTGAGGGACTTTCAAATGCGCATTACGTTGGAAGCTTGGAAAATGCTTACGAAAAAATAAAAAATGAGCTTACAGAGGGCGATATTTTTGTTACAATAGGTGCGGGAAATGTTTATACTGTGGGTGAAAAGCTTGTTGATGAATGTGGTGAAAAATAATGAAATTAAATGATATATTAATAAAGTTTAACGAATTTGCACCTTTTTCCTCAAAGGAAGAATGGGATAATGTTGGGCTTATGGTTGGAGATAAAGAAAAAAATGTGGAAAAAGCACTTGTTTGCCTTGACGTTACAGCTTGTAATGTAAAATATGCAAAAGATAACAATTGCGATTGCATTATTACACATCACCCGTTTATTATGAACGGAATAAAAAATATTGATTATGCAGACGAAAAGTCGAAAATGATTGTGGATTTAATTAAAAATGATATTGCCGTTTGTTCCTTTCACACTAATTTTGACAGTGCAGTAGGTGGAATTAATGATGTGTTGTGTGAAAAAATCGGACTTGAAAATTACGAGGTGAAAGAACCTCAAATTTACAGAAAAGGCAATCTTTCAAAAGAAATTACATTTATTGAGCTTATAGAAAAGGTAAAAAAGGTTTTAGATGTTGAAAAGGTAATTTGTTCCGGTGATTTGAACAAAAAAATAAAAACTGTGGGAGTGTGCAGCGGAAGCGGAGCATCTTTGATTGAGGAGGCATATCCTTGCGATGCTTTTTTAACAGGTGAAGCAAAATATCATGAATTTCAAAATGCACTTTACGATAATGTGAACATAATTTGTGCCGGACATTTTGAAACAGAAAACATAGCTCTTTATAAATTGGAAGAAATACTTAACTTTCTTGAAGTTGAAACTTTAAGAAATCCAAAAGACAGCGGATTTTCAAAAATTATTTAAGGGGATAAAAATGGATTTTTGTCATTTGCACGTTCATACGCAATATAGCTTACTTGATGGTCTTTGCGACCTTGGTGAGCTTATTTGTGAAGCGAAAAATCTTGGTCAAAAAGCACTTGCGATAACAGATCACGGTACATTATCGGGTATTGTTGAATTTTATAAAGAATGTAAAAAGCAAGGAATAAAGCCTGTTATAGGTTCGGAATTTTACATTTGTGACGATTGCGAAGACAGAACCGTGAATAATTATTTTCACCTTGTTTTAATTGCAAAAAACAATGAGGGACTTAAGAATTTATATAAGCTTTCTTCTCTTTCCTATACAAAGGGCTTCTATTATAAACCCAGAATAGACAAAAAGCATTTAAGAAAGTATTCAGAGGGGCTTATTTGTTTAACTGCTTGCATAAGAGGAAGTGTGCCTTATCTTCTTTTGGAAGGTGATGAAAATGGTGCAAAAAAAGAGCTTTTGGACTATATTGATATTTTTTCAAAGGACGACACATATATTGAAATACAAAATCACAATATTGAAGAAGAAAAAAAGGTTATACCGTTGCTTTTGAATTTATCGGAAGAATGCGGTGTTAAGGTTGTTTGCACAAATGATGTGCATTATGTAAATAAAGAGGACAAGCTGTATCAAGATGTTTTGATGTGTGTTCAAACTCAAACGAAAATAACCGATACAAATCGAATGAAGCTTCAAACAGATGAATTCTACTTAAAATCCGCAGAAGAAATGCTTGATATTTTTCAAAATGAAGAATATCTTTCCAATACTGTTGAAATTGCAGATAAATGTAACGTTGAAATTGAATTTTACAAGTTTAAATTCCCACGTTTTTTCGAAGATAAAACAAAAGAAGAAACGGAAATTTATTTCCGAAGACTTTGTCAAAAAGGTCTTGAATTGCGTTACGGAACCGTTACTCCTCAATTATCCCAAAGGCTTAATTATGAAATGGATACCATTTGTAAGATGGGCTTTTGTGATTATTTTCTCATAGTTTGGGATTTTGTGAGATTTGCAAAGAAAAGCGGAATACCGGTAGGACCGGGGAGGGGATCGGCTGCCGGTGCTTTGGTTGCTTATGTTTTAAACATTACAACCGTTGACCCTATAAAATATAATCTTGTTTTTGAACGTTTTTTAAACGAAGAACGTGTGAGTATGCCCGATATTGATATAGATTTTTGCTATGAAAGAAGAAATGAGGTTATAGAATACGTAATCGGAAAATATGGTAGTGACAGAGTTACTCAGATTATAACTTTCGGAACAATGAAAGCAAAAGCCGCAGTAAAAGACGTTGCAAGAGTAATGGGGATTGCATATTCCAAAGCGGACGAGGTTACAAGGGCGATTGGTGTATCCCCTTTTTCAACCATAGATGATGCATTGGAAAGAAATGAGCTGAAAATTTTACTTAATGACCCTGAAATCAAAACTTTGATTGAAATTTCAAAAAAGTTGGAAGGACATTTGCGTCACGGTTCGGTTCATGCCGCAGGCGTTTTGATTGCGGGAGAACGTGCCGACAATATTGTACCTTTGGCAACTGTCAACGGTACTGTTGTAACTCAATATGAAAAAGGAAATCTTGAGGAGTTGGGGCTATTAAAGATGGACTTTTTGGGAATACGATATATAACAGCTGTTGATAAAACTGTGAAAAAAGTTTTGGAAAATGAAAATATAAAAATAGATTTTTCAAATAATGATTTTTCCGACGAAAATGTATATTTGACTTTATCAAAAGGTGATACGGACGGTGTTTTCCAGCTTGAAAGTGAGGGAATGCGAAACTTTTTAAGAGATTTGAAGCCCGATTGCTTTGAAGATGTTATTGCCGGTCTTTCCCTCTATCGACCGGGACCTGCCGACAAAATTCCTGAATTTATAAGAAACAAAAACAATCCTCAAAATATAGTTTATAAGGACGAAAGACTTAGAAATATTTTGGACGTAACTTACGGCTGTATTGTGTATCAAGAGCAAGTTATGGAAATATTTCGTACTCTTGCAGGCTTTACTTTGGGACAAGCCGATATTATAAGGCGTGCAATTTCAAAGAAGAATGCAGATGCAATTAACGCTCAACGAGAAAACTTTTTGGAGGGGTGCAGAAAAAACAATGTTTCAGAAAGCGTTGCAAAAGAAGTATTTTCCGATATTGAATCTTTTGCCGATTATGCTTTTAATAAATCCCACGCAACTTGTTACAGCGTTGTTGCATACCGTTCCGCATATTTAAAATATTATTATCCTGCATATTACTACAGCTCCATTATAACGGTTTATATTGAGTCTATGGAAAAAGTTGCTTTTTATGTGAGAAGTGCATTACAACATGGAATTGAAACAATGCCACCCAGAATTAACAGTTCGGGAGTTGATTTTGAAGTTCATAAAGGCAAAATAATTTTCGGACTTTCCGCAATAAAAGGTGTTGGTTCGGGATTGGCAAAGCTTATTGTTTCCGAACGTGAAAAAGGTGGGGATTTTATTTCTTTTGAAGATTTTATAAAAAGAATGGTACACCACAGAATAAACAGAAATTCTGTTGAATCGTTAATTAAAGCAGGTTGTTTTGATAATTTCGGACGAAGAAAGGAATTTCTTAAAGTGTATGAAATTGAGCTTTCAAAATTTTCGGAAGCAATGCGAAATAACGTTGAGGGGCAGATGGAACTGTTTTCGCTTTCTTTTAAAGAAGACGATACTCACCCATACAGAGAGCGGTATCGCTATTACGAAGACGGCGAAATTGAAATAACGAACGAAGATTTGCAAATGGAAAGAGAGGTACTTGGAATTTATATTTCGGGTCACCCCTTAAAGGAATTTACCGAAAAAATTCGAGCCATTACCAAAAATGAAATTTATGAGATAAAAGAAAAAATAAAAGCAATAAATGATGTTCCGACGGAATATTCAGGTGAAGAAATCTTTGTTTGTATTATAAAAAATGTTTCTCCGAAACGAACAAAAAACGGAAAAAATATGGCTTTTATAACTCTTGAAGATATTAGCGGAGAAATTGAGGGGGTTGTTTTTCCAAAGGTTTTTGACGATTATTCAATGTATATTTCAAAGGATAACGTTGTAATTGTAAAGGGAAAATTATCTTATGAAAACGATAGGTTGAGCCTTATTGTAAATCAAATTGATAATTTTGACACAAAAAAAGTTTACTCTAAGCTCTATATTCAAATTTCAAAGGAAAATGAAGATAAATACGGTGAAATAATTAAAAATCTTGAATTTTTCCATGGGGAAACACCTGTTTATCTTTATTATCCGCATTTGAAAAAAACACTTTTGGCACCTCAAAAATATTGGGTTTGCGAAAACAAAATTTTGTTAAATCAGCTTTACGAAATTTTGGGCGAAGAAAATGTAAAAACTGTAATTAAATAAAAAGAAAGGAATTAAAAATTATGAAAAAATTAAAAGCAGTTGTTATGATTTTGTGTGTTGTTTTTTGTATGAGTGCTTGCAAAAAATCTGAAGATAAAGCAAAAGAAACAAAAAATAACAATCCCACAACTCAGACGGAAACAAAAAAAGATGAAACAAAGAAAGAAAAAAAGGAGGAAAATAAGAAGAAAGACGAAAGCAACAAAAAAGAGGATAATAAAAGTCAAAAAACAGACAACAATGAAAAAATCATTAAAAAAACAGGTCTCTTTTTAGGGCTTGACGGTTCAAATTTTGCTGTTGTTATCGTAAATGACGAAAACGGCAATGCAACGCAACTTAACCTGCAACTTTCAAAAGATGTTGATATAAACAACAGCGATGTTGGTATTGGAGATAATGTTAATATTGAGTACACAGCAGATGAAACCGACAATAAAATTTTAAAGAAAATATCTAAAGTGAAATAAAAGGAGACAAGAAAAAATGAAAAAATTTATTGAAGAATTTAAGGCTTTTGCCATTAAGGGAAATGTAATCGATATGGCTGTCGGTGTTATTATAGGTAGTGCTTTCGGAAAAATTGTTACTTCATTGGTTAACGATATAATTATGCCTCTTATAGGCGTTATAATCGGAGGTATAAAATTTGATTCTTTAAGCGTTGTAATAGGTGAATCCGAAATAAAATACGGTTCTTTTATTCAAAATGTAATAGATTTTCTTATTATAGCATTTTGTATTTTTATGATGGTGAAATTTATTGCACAGCTTTCAAAACTAAAAAAGAAAGAAGAAGTTGAAGAAGAAAAAGAAGAACCAAAGAAACCTGACGATATTCTTCTTTTGGAAGAAATCAGAGATTTGTTGAAAAATAAATAAGTACATATTTTTTGGGGTAAATTCTATGAAAAAAATAAATGTTTTTTTAGTTTTTTTGGTTTTACTATCTTTTAATGTACAAGCTAAAACAGGGGATATTTTGGGGAGTTATTTCAGTACCGATATTGTAACAACTTTAAACGGAGCGGAAATAGATTCTGTAAATATCGGAGGTCAAACGCTTATTTGTGCCGAAAGTATGGTATATTACTGTTTTTCGGTACAATGGGACGAAGGCGAACGTAGTATAAATATAAATTCTGTTCCTTATGCCGAAAACGACACACCGCTCAGATGTACAATGAAATATGGTACAATAGGCGAAAAGCTCGGAAATTATTATGAAACAGATATAAAAACTTATCTTGATAACGAGATTATTACATCATACAATATAGGCGGAATAACTTACATATTGGCGGAAGAAACCGCAAATATGGGTTATGTTGTAAATTGGAACGAAGAAAAAAGAACTCTTGATATTACAAGCCCAACAAGAGCAGGGGATGTTTATACAATGAGCCTTTCAAAGTCTAAATCCGATACTGAGGAGGGGAAAGGCTGTTTTTCAATTGATTATACAAAAAACGGTGTGATTGGTACAGACGATGCAGACAGATTTGACTGCGGAATTTCTTGCAATGGTAAAGGGTATGGTATATCTATGGCTTTTTATCAAAATCAGTGTCTTTTTACCTCATCGCTTCTTTTGGATAAGCTTGACAATTTTAAATATTCGGATATATACGGAGAAATTTGTAAGCCTGATGAAAAGTATGACATTATAAATAAAAGTGTAAAAATAAGTATAAATGGATATGAATCAAAAGAAGTTGCGGTTTCTTCTTCAAGGGGAAACGGACACGTTGATTATTACTTTTCGTTCAACGATATTCCCATTTTTGCTAAAGATGATATAGAAAATATACATTTTTCCATTGATGAAAATGTTGACAGCGGAATAGTACATAAATATTAAAATTAAATTTTTTAAAATAAAAAGGTCGCATATCTTGTGCGACCTTTTGTGCTATAAACTGATATTTTCAACTTCTTTAAGCCATATATCGGCACATGCATCGGAGGGAATATTAAGTCCGCCTCTCGGTGAAATGCTTATTTCTGTTACTTTTATTCCGTCAGGTGAACAACTGCGTTTAAATTGTTGCGAGAAAAATCTTTTGTAGAAGTTTTTCAACCATTTTAAAATAGTTTCATTATCATATATATTTTTGAAAGCGATTTTTGCCCAAAAGTAAATTTTTGACGGTGAAAAACCATATTTCAAAACATAGTATATGAAGAAATCGTGCAATTCATAGGGGCCTACAATATCCTCTGTTTTTTGCTTGATTTTTCCGTCTTCTTTAGGAGGTAATAATTCCGGGCTTATTGGGGTGTTTAGAATGTCTTTCAAAATTTCGGAACAGCCCGGGAATATATCGCTTAAAGCAATATATTCGACAACTTTTTTAATTAAAGTTTTTGTAATCCCTGAATTTACACCGTACATACTCATGTGATCACCGTTATATGTGCACCAACCCAAGCAAAGCTCGCTTAAATCACCGGTTCCGATAACCATTCCGCCAACTTTTCCGGCGTAATCCATAAGAATTTGAGTTCTTTCTCTTGCTTGTGCATTTTCGTATGTTAAATCGTGATTGTCAATGTTGTGACCTATATCTTTAAAATGAATTTCACAAGCATTTTTTATGCTTATTTCGTCATAAGATATTCCGAGATTTTTCATAAGCAAAACGGAATTATCGTGAGTTCTGTCTGTTGTACCAAAGCCGGGCATTGTAATTCCCGTAACATCGGTAAGAGGTCGATTTAATTCTTTCATGGCTTGTACGCAAACCAAAAGTGCAAGTGTGGAATCCAAACCGCCGGAAACTCCGATAACCGCTCTTGCTTTTGTAATTGAAAGTCTTTTTTTCAAGCCCGCAACTTGAATAGCGAACATATCTTTGCAAAGTTTTAAAGCTTCTTCATTGTTTGATGGAATAAAAGGAGATTGGGAAACATTATTGTATTTTCCGTCACCGTTAAAATCTTTTTCAAAGTTCACGCTTATAATTTCGGAATCAAAATTTATATTTGTATCTTTAAAAATACTGTCTTTGTTTCGTGCAATTCTTGTTTTTTCAATGTCTATATCCGAAATAATCATACTGTCGGAGTCTGCAAGATTTTCGTTTTCTTTTAAAACTTTGCCGTTTTGACAAATTAACTTATGACCCGAAAACACACAATCCGTTGTTGATTCTTCGCTTCCCGACGAAACATAAGCATAAGCACAAATATTTTTATCCGATGTGCTTTTTATAAGCTCTTTTCTCTTTTCGTGGGCATTTGCAATTTCAATATCCGCACCGGAATTAACAATAAGCTCGGCACCTTTTAAAGAAAGGTAACTGCCTGGGGAAAATGGAGATTTTACGTCATTTCCTATTTCGTATGCAACTTTTAATTTGTCTTTAAAATCAAATATCAAATGGTTTCCGATTGGAATTTCGTAATCTTCGCCGTTAATAATTTCGTAAGCGTTGATTTTTTTACATTTTAAGCTTTTTACATCACAAAAAAATCTTTTTTCTTCAATAGTAAGATATGTTTTTACGCTTATACCCAAAATTTTCCCTTTAAATAAAACAATACCGCAATTGTAAAGTTTTTCTTCAATTGTAAGCGGAGAACCCATAAAAATTACAGCATTGCTCAATTTTGTATAATCAGCAACTTCTTTAATTACATTTTTTGCTCCATTAATAAGGCTTTTTTGAAAAAACAAATCACCGCAACTTGCCCCCGTGGTGCAAAGCTCGGGAAATACAATAATATCGGCATTTTCTGTTGTTGCCAAGTCTGTTTTTTTCCTAATTTCTTCACAATTTTTTATTGTGTCGCAAACAAAAGTTTTCGGTGTTACACACGCTACTCTTACAAAATCAAACATTTTTTACGCTCCTTTTTATACAAAAATGTCATTTAAACATTTTCAATTTTACAAACACAAACGCCACAAAAACACTTAATACAATTGAAATTGCAATTATAATCAAAAATCCGAAAGGACTTTGTGAAAAGGGCATTGCAGCAGGGCTTAAGTTCATACCGTATGCACTGAAAATCATTGTGGGAATAGACATTACAATGGTTACTATGGCAAGAACTTTCATAACAATATTCAAATTATTTGAAATAACAGATGCAAAAGCATCCATTGTTCCGCTTAAAATTCCGCTGTAAATATTCGCCATTTCGATAGCCTGCTTGTTTTCGACAATTACATCTTCCAATAAATCCGCATCATCGGGATATTTTTTCAAAATATCCGTTCTTAAAAGTTTTTCGAGAACCGTTTCGTTTGAACGTAGGGCAGTGGTGAAGTACACCAAGCTCTTTTCAAGTTTTAAAAGTTCAATAAGCTCTCTGTTTTGTGTTGATTTATGGAGTTTGTTTTCCACTTGCTCGCTTTTTTTATCGATACTTCTGAGGTATAAAAGGTATGTGGAAGATGTTTTGTAAAGCATTTGCAAAACAAATCTGGAACGCATAAAAGTACGAAAGCCTTTTACTTTTTGTGTTTCAAATTGCTTTAAAATTGTTGTTTCTTCACTGCATACCGTTATAACAACATCGCCTGTTAAAATAACGGAAAGGGGAACCGTGTCGTAAAGCTCTTTGTCGTTGTCTTCTTCCACAACGGGAATATTAACAAGAATCATTGTGTAGTTGTCTTCAAGCTCAATACGAGATCTTTCGTCAACGTCCGTAGCAGCTTTTATTGCATCGTCTTCAATGTTATATTTTTTTGCAATAAAATCAATTTCTTCCGTTGTGGGTTTAATCATAGATATCCAACATCCGTTACATGGAGTTGAGATTTTGTTTAAATTGTCGTTTTCTGAAATGTAGTAATTAATCATAGTCAGATCTTCCTTTCATTTTTTTGTTTTTTCTTAAAAAATCAATCACAAAAAACAAGTCTGACTTTTTTATATGTTAAAATACGAAAAAGCGAACTTCTTTTTTTGTCGATTTTTTAATTATGAATTTGTTGTTTCGTAAAGGGGCATCATCATTGCCCTGAATAGATTTCGGTTTCAAAAAAAGTTCACTTCCTTTTCGCTAATTTTTGTTTTTTATAAATTATCCCAAAATTCCTTTATGTCCTTGCTTAAAGGAGAAACAAAAGAATATTTCGGTGTAATTATCTTGTGTGCATGCAAAGCTTGACGTGGAAAAGTCGATTCGTTGCCATAGAGAAAATCGCCCAAAAGGGGATGACCCAAATATGATAGGTGAACTCTTATTTGGTGAGTTCTTCCTGTGATTAATTTTAGTTTTAAAAGCGAAAAATTGCTTTTTTCTTCAATAACTTCATATTCCGTTACGGCTTTTTTTCCGTTTTCGTTGACTTCTCTTTTTATTCCGTCATTGCTTCTTGCAATTGGTAAATCTATAATTCCGTTTTTGTTTTCAAAAGTGCCTTCGCAAAGTGCGAAATAAATTTTTTCACAATTTGTTTTCAAAAGTTCGTTTAAAACAAATTGATTTTTGCAAACAATTACAACTCCGCTTGTGTCTTTGTCAAGCCTTCCGAAAATTCTTACAGCTGTTTTTATGTTTTTTTCTTCATAATGATATTTTACAAAATTCGCCAAAGTTCCACGCAAGTGACCCTTTGACGGGTGACTTGCCATATTGTAAGGCTTATCCAGCACCAAAAAATTTTCATCTTCGTAAATTATTGCAATATTTAAATTTTCCGGAATGATATTTTCGGAACAGCTGTCGGGAAAATCCGCTTTTACAATGTCGTTTTCCTTTAAAACGTAATTTGTCCAAACTTGTTTACCGTTTACATATAGTAAATTTTGAACTTTTATTTTATTCAACAAACGCCTTGAAAAACCTTTTACATATCTAAGGTAGTTTCCCACAAGCATATTTTCGCAATCTTTTTCAACACAATATTCCATTTAAAAAAATTCCTTACTTAATTTACCACATTTAATTATACCACATTAGATTGATTTTGTCAACCCTTCTTTTTTTGGTAAATTCACAAAAAAAGGCTTGACAAATTGTCAAACCTTTTCGTAAATGTTTTCAATTTTATTTTTCAATAAGCTCTTTTGCCATATCCGTAAGCTCTTCCGAAGCTAATTTTCCGTCTATTTGCATCAAAAGATAATGCACACTGTCTTTTTCATATCTGAAATCAACAGACTTGAACTTTTTATGAGAACTTTCGTTTTCATCTGTCAGTTTATTTTTTACAATTCCGCTTGATGCAAAAGATGTTGCTCACAAAATAAATATTGCCGTTATTGCGAATAGAAAAGTATTACTTATTTATTTTACAAATACGATTTCTATCATTAAGCAAATTATGGATTGTAGTTATTGTTTCCAAGATTTTATCATTTTCGGAATGTTCTATCGTTTCACGCAAATCTAAAATTTTTTTAGATATTTCATTTTCAAGCGATTTTGTCGCTTCACTTGAAACCGGGTCGCTGTATCGAAACTCTTCCGCCAACTTTTCAAGCTCCGCTTTGATTTTATCATCGCTTACAAAATCCACCACACTTGCCATATCGACCTTGAACATTTCAACCGTTTTTGTTGCGTTTTTTAAGTCATCGTCAATCTTTTCCACAATGTCTTTTGCATTATCTGTTGCGATAAATCCGATTGCGGCAATTCCTAAAAATATAATTGACGTTAAGAGTGTAATCCAATAGGGCACTTTTATAAAAGTAGATATTGCAAAAATAATCACACTAAAAATGAGCTGAATTATTGAATATACCAACCCGATTTTAAAAATAGGGTAGCCGTAGAATTTGTTGACAATTTCACCGTTGTCACCAAAAGCCTTTAAGGCTGTAAATAAACTTGATGCAACAGAAACAAGGGTGAATAAAAACTCAATCCAAACCGAGGCGCTGTTTTTTGGAAATGGCACAATTGCAAATGCCAAAACATAAATAACCGCAACAATAGACCACACGGCAATCAATGACTTATTTTTTTGTTTAATTCTATATTCATTTGTTAGTCCTCCTTTTTGTGTCCACATTCCGG
>CAYPIJ010000037.1:0-13439 GCA_964410755.1 uncultured Oscillospiraceae bacterium
GTAAAATAAATTATTTTTTAAAAGAGAAAGGAAGTTTTTAATTATGCAGATACTTGTTACCGGAGGTGCAGGCTACATCGGAAGCCATACCACACTTTTACTTTTGGAAAACGGATACGACGTTGTTGTTGTCGACAACCTTTGCAATTCTTGTGAGGAATCTTTGAAAAGGGTTATGAAAATAACAGGTAAAACCGTTAAATTTTATGAAAACGATATTAACGATTTCGATGCTATGGATAAAATCTTTAAAGAAAACGACATTTTTGCCGTTATTCATTTTGCAGGTCTTAAAGCTGTTGGTGAATCCGTTGCAATCCCACTTCGTTACTATGAAAATAATCTTTCGGGAACTTTTACACTTTTGGAAGCTATGAAAAAGAACAATGTTAAGAAAATTGTATTTTCTTCTTCCGCAACAGTTTACGGAGATCCGAAAACTGTTCCCATTACAGAAGATTTTGAACTTCATGCAACAAATCCTTACGGAAGAACAAAACTTTTCTTGGAGCAGATTTTGTCTGACGTTTACGTTTCCGACAATGAATTTTCAGTTTCACTTTTGAGATATTTCAATCCTATCGGTGCTCATGAAAGCGGTCTTATAGGGGAAAATCCAAAAGGTATTCCAAACAATCTTATGCCATACATCACACAGGTTGCTTCAGGTAAGCTTGAAAAATTGAGAGTATTCGGAAACGATTACGACACACACGATGGTTCCGGTGTAAGAGACTATATCCACGTTATGGACCTTGCAATGGGACATTTGAAAGCGATTGAATACATAAAAGACAAAACAGGTGTTTTTGTTCACAATTTGGGAACAGGAACAGGCTACAGCGTTCTTGACATTGTAAAAGCTTTTGAAGAAGCAAACGGACTTGAAATTCCTTATGAAATAGTCGACAGACGTCCCGGTGATATTGCAACTTGCTATGCAGACCCCACAAAAGCACAAAATGAGCTTGGTTGGAAAGCCGAGAAAAACATAGTTGATATGTGCAGAGATTCATGGAATTGGCAGAAAAATAACCCAATGGGTTACGAAGAGTAAAAAAGGACTAAAAAAATAAAAATTAAAAATGAAAAACGGAGGAAAATAATATGCACAAAAAGTTATTATCTTTAGCTGTTGCAATATGCGTTACTTTAGGTTGCGGTGCTACCGCTTTTGCGGATAATCAGCCATCGTTTTCCAAAGATAACGGCGAAATTACAGTTGTAAAAAACGGAATTGACAAATTTACCGACATTAGCGAATCAACTCATTCATGGGCTGTTGAGGCGGTAAGTGCAATGACTGAAAAGGGAATTATAAACGGTGTTTCCGAAACAGCATTTTCACCTGATACACAGGTTACAAGAATACAGTCTTTACTTCTTATTTCAAGAATGTTGGGCTACAATGACGACACTGTACAAACCTACATTAACACAATTTATTCCCTTTATGAAAATGAACTTTCGTCACTTTCAACTCCTTACAAAAAGGAACTTGCGTTCCTTGTATTTTCGGGAGCATTTACGGCTGACGAAATTACTTCCATGAATTTGGATGAAGCGGTTTCAAGAGAAGAGGCTGCTATGTTCCTTTCAAAAGCGGATAAAATGCAAAGCAATACTTCCGCAAATTCGGTGAAATATGGTGATGATTCTTCAATTTCACAAACTTACAAAAATTATGTATACTATGTAAGCAAAAAAGGTTATATGAACGGTTTGGGCGACAATATGTTCGGACCGAAAGAAATCGTTACAAGAGCACAGATTGCTACAATGCTTTACAGAGTTATGAATAATTCCAATATTTCATACGAAAAAGTTACCGTTGATAAGGTAAACCTTTCCGACAATACTGTTTCCGTATTTTCAGAAGGTGCAACGGTGAAACTCGGTTCTGACGTTACATACAGAAATAAAGGTAAAAAAGTTGATATTAAAGAATATTACACAAATCTTTATTGCGTAGCAACAAAAATCGACAGTGTAATAGTTCAGCTTGATGCATTTTTTGAAGCTCAAAGCGTTGAAACTTCAACAGACGGAAAAATTCTTTATTTACCGTCAACAAAAACAGGAGTTCAGATTGCCGACATCGATACAGGCGAAGAAATTACCTACAAATGGGCAGACAGATATTCAATTACAATTAAAGGCTCAGAGGGAACAATTGACCAGCTTAGAAAAGGCGATTACGTTGTTTTGGGACTTGACAAAGCAGGAAGAATAATTGAACTTGAAGTTATGGAAATAACAAGCGAGCTTACAGACCTTGTTATTTCAGAGGTTGAGGTTACAGCATCAAAAACATACATTTATGTTGAGGACGAAGCAGGGGAAACACAAAAATATGAAATTACTTCGAGTGCAAAAATCCGTAAAAACGGAACGGAAGTTGCTTTCGATGCACTTGGCGAGGGAGATAAAATTTCAAAGCTTTCACTTTCATACAACAGAGTAAAAAGCCTTGATGTTTATTCCGATATTTCTTCCACAAACGGAAAAATCACAACAATTCATTTGTCGGCTGACGGAAGTTATATTGTGATTTCAAACGGAAGTGAAGAATCTAAGTTTAACCTTAACAAAAACACAAAATATTATGTTTACGGTGAAGAAAAAACGGTTTACGGACTTGAACTTGAACAATACGCTTCAATTACACTTGACGGAAGCAACGTTGCAAAGGTTGAGGTTTCAACTGTTTCTTCAACTGCTACAAATATAATGGGTACCGTTTTGGCGGTTAATACAACAGCAAACATCATTTCCGTTCAGACTGTTGACGGAACAGTTGCGGTTTATATTAGCACAAAAGCAACAGCACCTACAAAGATTGTTGACAACAACGGAACATCTTCCACAGCAACAACAAGAGCACTTAAAGATATTAAGGCAGGCGCTACAATTACGGCAATAGGTACTTCCGAAGCAGGTTATTTCACAGCTTCAACAATTGTTTATTCAAATAATTAATTAAATTTAAAATACAAGAAAAAGGCACAAAGAAATTTGTGTCTTTTTTGTGAAAATATTAAGTCCTTTTTATGCACAATATACGAAATATTAAAAATACACTCAAATGTGTTGATTTTATCGCATTTTTGTGATACAATATAATTGTAAATAAAAAAATTGTGATAAATTTTTAATTTTTTACGGAAAGGTCTTGACAGAGTATGAATAAATGGTGTAAGCTCATACATACACTAAGTCTGACCTTTTTTAAAAAAATTAAAAACGACAAAAATTATAACACACTTAATTCGCATATATTTTTAGCGGAATATATGTCATATTGAGTGTGTTTTTTATTATAATTATATAATGCGGGTGGTATTATTATGAAAAAAAGGATTTTTTGTATTTTTGTTGGGGTAATGCTATTGCTTACGCAAATATCATTTGCACAAGAGAATGTAATTCCGCAACAGGACGAAAACGACTATTATCAAATTGGGACTGTAGAAGAACTTTTTTGGTTTGCCGATTTTGTGAAAACAACTGCTGAAGCAGATGTTCAAAAGGCAACTGATGCAGGAGAAACAAAAGTTACACGTACGTTGGTAAAGGGAAAGCTTACCGCAGATATTAACTTGAATCCCAATATGAGCGTTTCCTATGACGAGGAAACGGGAAAAGTTACCCTTACAAACGGTGATATTTCCTATAAAATGGGAACGGGATTAAAAGATACAACAATTGGTAAATTTGAAGATTCAAACGGAGAAAAAGTTTCAAGTAAAGATGTTGAAACAGCACTTCAAATGGTAAAATGGATTCCTATAGGAACAAGTAAGTTACCTTTTGTGGGATATTTTGACGGTAACGGTCATAAGGTTGACGGACTTTGCATTAACGAACACGAACCGAGAGATGATGACGAAAATTTAAATAATGATGTGGGATTTTTTGGAAATACCAATACAGCGGAAACAACAAGAGACTATAAAGACTATAAAATCCAAAATTTTTCAATCGGACAAAATTCTCTTGTTGTGGGGTATGACGAAACAAAGTTTGATTATAATATGACATCAAGTCAAGGTGTAGGTGCAATTGTAGGAAATGCATACAGAGATAGTATTTATAAATGTGAAAATAATGCCATTGTGGTAGGAATGGGCTCATAGTATTTTTCTTCCGCTTCACGTACAGGCGGCTTGGTTGGTTTAACCAGTGGAGCAATCGATGAATGCATAAATAAAGGAACGGTTATTAGTCCAAATGCGGCTGGCGGTATTGTAGGTTGGAAATGGATATATTATCAAAGTAATTACTCTTATGAAGCTCATACCAAAATTTATAAATGTATAAATTTCGGTAAAGTTTTTTCAGATACCAAAAATAAGGATAGTTTGGCAGGTGGTATGGCGTCAGGTGTCGCTACAGTTGTCACAAACAACACACAGGTTTTGCATTGTTCAAATTTCGGAAGTATAAATGCATCTTATGTGGCAGGTGGAATTGTTGGTTGGATTCAGCATCATCTCAATAGGGTTGATATTAGATTGTGTTATAATGCCGGTGAAATTAACTATATTGAAGGTGTACCCGACGTTACCGATACATACATATTTCCTTTAGTGGGCTTTGCAACTTATAATAATTACAATGGTTATTGGCTTCAAAATTCTTACAACAACAGTGATATATGTTCTGCTACCGACGCAACTCTTGCTCAAAAAGAAATAATGGAAACAACAAACACGGAAGGTTGTCACAGTGTTCCCACATCTGCTTTTAAAAGCGGTGAGGTAGCATTTAAAATGGAAGAAAACGACAAAACTATATCTTCAAACAGTGAGTGGAAACAAAATCTTGAATACCCGAAAGAAGACGGAAAAATTATTGACGATTATCCAATCGTTTTCGGAAAAAACAACGTTTATAAGACAACATACAATTGTTGCCATAGTGAAAATGATGAAGAATATGCACTGCATAAAAAGGAAATATATGCCAATACTTCCGATGAAATAACTGCTCCCCACAGCTTTGGTGAAGATAAGGTGTGTACTCATTGCGGTGCTTATGGCGGAAAACCTGAATTTTTGTCTGAAAATACAAAATTGAAAAACGGAAAAGTAGGAAATGAATATTTTGTTACTGTCCGTTTAAGTGAAAGGTCTACAAATAACGGTCCGAATTGGAATAGTCCCAAATATACGGTTTTGGAAAAATAAACTTTACCTAAAGGTATTGATGTATACGGTTATGGAAGTAATTTGATGATAAACGGAATGCCGGAAAAAGCAGGTAATTATAGTTTTACGGTTCAAGTTGAAAACAATTACGGAACTACCGAAAAAACGTTTACATTAACCGTTAAGAAAGCTGATAAGCTTGAAATTTATACGAAAAAACTTTCAAATGTAAGTGTCGGGAAAGAGTGTTGGCTTGATTTAACAGCAAACATAAGCGGAGTGACGTGGAGTGTTGTTGACGAATCAAAATTTCCTGAAGGGCTTGCAATAAAAAGCAGTGCGATTAGTGGAACGCCTGCTTTGGGAACGGAAGGAAAATATACCTTTACAGTAAAAGCTGAGATTGACGGACAAACAGCAACAAAAGAATTAACACTTACAGTTGACACCGAAGGCGGTTGCCAACATATAGGTAAAGTTTTTGTTCCTGAAGTTGCACCTACTTGCCAAGCAAACGGAACTTTAGCATATTATTATTGTGAAAATTGTGATTGTAGATTTAGGAATGAAGCTTGCGAAGAGGTAATTTACAGTTTTCCGAAATCTATAGAAACAGCATCAAATCATATTGATAACAATTTAGATGATAAATGCGATTTTTGCGGTAAGGTGATGCCTTTATTTATGCAGGTAACGTCAAACTCCTTGATAACAACAGAGGAAACTTATGCTTTTGTAAGTAAAGTTGGTGATAAATACTATGTTCTTTCAGTTCCGACAGACGGAACGGGATATTCCGATAAAACTACTATGCCTGTTTGTGAGGTAAATATTGAAAATGGTGCTTTTACTTTCAACGAGCTTAAAAATAAAGGTGCAATAATGGTAAAAACAGGATTTTGTGTTGCCAACGGTAATCTTGATGCAGGAGAACCACGATACAGTTTAAGTACAATTGTAGGCAAATTTATTTATGGTTTGAACGGAGATTCCGGTTCTTCAAAAACACCTGTATTTGCTTTGAATGGGTCGTACAGAGATAGTAAATATGGTTGGCATTTATCTATAGATAACAACAAAAATGTAAATATAAGCTCAGTGTACCGTGAAACATGGGGCGAGGATAACACAAAAGAAATGCTGAAAGCCTATATTGCGGAAGATAAAAATTATATGTCTTTATGCGATACAACCGAAAATACACCTTGCGATGTACAATTGTACAAAATGATTGACATTGGTAATGCAGATGGTAAAAGTTATATTATAACAGACAATAAGGGCAACTATAAATCCAATGATACATTATTTACCGTTGACAACGCAGGGCTTTCAAATGTAAGCGGTATGAGTAATTCGGTTACCGAAAGCTATATTGCACAGACTATAGGTGATGTTTCCGATACAAATGAATCGCTTGTTGTGGAAAGCTATGTGGATATTCAGTTAAATGAAGCAGAGCTTTTATATGAAAATTCTTATGATGGTATAAAATATTCTTTAACGCCACGCATAAAAATAACAGACGGTAACGGCAATGTTATTAGTGATTTGGAAATTTTCGACGATGTATTAAACGGAAATAAAATGACTGTTACTTTAAGTGTAGGTGGTAGTGATCCTAAGCAAATTATTCATTACAAAAATGACGGCACAAAAGAATATTTTTATTCGGAATATTCAAATGAGGTAATGTATAAAGGTGAAAAAAGCTTTAAATTTATGTATAATGAGAAAGGAAACTTTGTTAGCTTTGAATTAACTTCTTTTTCCGATATTGAAATTCTTGAAAGTGTGAAAATCGATGACGACGAGGACGATATTACAAATAAAAATGCTATCAGCTACGAAAACAGCACTTTGAAAATAATAGTTGAAAAAGCAGGAAAATATTCGGTTATCTTTGCAAATTACAGCGGTAACCAAATGACAGGTATTAAGGAATTATCAATTGAATTAAATGAAGGAATAAACGATGTGGAATTTCCTCAAGATTTTGTTCTTTCCGTTGGAAGCAAAATATTCTTGTGGAACGCTCTTGCCGATTTTGTTCCTTTGTGTCAAGAAAAAAAATTGAATAAACTTTACCATTAGCGCTAAAAAAACACGCATATCCTTTTGATGTGCGTGTTTTTGTTTTATAAAATTAAAAATTTCATATTTTTCATAAAAAAGTATTGACAAAAGGGAAAATATATGATATAGTATAACTGTACTAACACAAGTAATACACTTAATACGGTTTTTGAATGAGGTGATAATATGATAAAACCGGATTACAAAAGCGGACTTCCTTTGCACGAACAAATAACAAAGGGAATCAAAGACCTTATAATAAGCGGAGCTTGGAAAAAAGACGAGCAGTTACCCTCGGTAAGAGAGCTTTCGGTACAGCTTACCGTAAATCCAAACACGGTACAAAGAGCTTATCGAACCTTGGAAAATGAGGGGATAATTTACAGCATACGAGGGAAGGGAAATTTTGTTTCGGGAACGCCCGACAAAGACCCCAACCGAATAAAATCACTGTATGAGTCTTTGGAAGAAACACTTACGGAGCTTAGGTTTTTGGGCGAAAAGGAAGAAAACGCAAAAATAATTTTTGAGAAAGTATTTAAAGAAAGGAATGAAGAAAAATGATTAATGCCAAAGGAATTGTTAAAAAATTCGGCGATTTTACGGCTTTGGACGGTTTTGACATAAATGTGGAAAAAGGTAGCATTTACGGACTTGTTGGACCTAACGGAGCGGGAAAAACAACTATAATCAATCACCTTACCGGTGTTTACAAGCAAGACAAGGGCAAAATCGAAATTGACGGCGAAGACATTTGGGAAAACAGTGAACTTAGACAAAAGGTTCTTTGCATAAATGACGATTGGTATTACTACGGAAGCTACACCGTTAAGGAAATGGCAAAATTTTACGAAAGTATTTACAAAAATTTCAATAAAGAACGTTACGAAAAGCTTGGTAAAATTTTGAAAATTGAAGAAAACAGACAAATAAGACGACTTTCAAAGGGAATGAAAAAGCAGGTTGCATTCAGACTGGTACTTTCCTGTATGCCCGAGGTTCTTATTTTGGACGAGCCACTTGACGGACTTGACCCGGTTATGAGAAAGCAAATTATGAACGTTATTATAACGGACGTTGCCGAAAGAGAAATGACCGTTCTTGTTTCTTCTCACAACTTAAGAGAGCTTGAAGATATTTGTGACTATGTGGGTATTATACATAAAGGCAAAATGGTAATTGAAAAGCCTCTTGATGATTTAAAAGGAAATATTTTAAAATTACAGCTTGTTTTTAAGGGTGAAATGCCCGAAGAAATAAATAATAAATTAAATATTCTTCATGTTTCAAAAACAGGTTCTGTTTACACCGTTATTGTAAAAGGAAATGACGAGGAAATAAGCAATATTATAAAGGCATATACGCCAATGGTATTTGATAAGGTAAATCTTACGTTGGAAGAAGTATTTATTTATGAGTTGGGAGGTTTGGGTTATGACTTCGAAGAAATCGCTTTTTAATTTCGGAATATTTAAAAATACAATCAAGAGATTTAAGTGGGGAAGCTTTCTCTATGCAATAGCACTTTTCTTTTCAGTTCCTTTTGTTTTTATGGTGCAAGGCACGAAAAGGCTTGAAGCGGTACACGGTATTTACTATCCCAATATGCTTATAGAGGACGAATATGTGGTTATTCCATTTCTTTTGGCGGTGTGTGTGCCTACCGTTGTGGCGGTTTTGGTTTATCATTTTGTGCATTCCCAAAAGCAAGGAATAGCGGTTCATTCCTTGCCTGTAACAAGAAAAGAAAACTATTTTTCAACTATTGTTGCATCATTTGTTTTAATGTTTGTGCCTGTTGTTTTAAATACGATTATACTTGTTTTTATGAGCCTTTTTGCTTACGGAAAATTCTTTTCTCTTTCTTGTGTTGCATATTGGTTCTTCATTAATACAGTCATACTGTTTTCAATGTTTTCAGTTGCAAGCTTTACGGCTTTTATTTCGGGGCATCCTGCGGCACACGTTGTTATTAATGCCTTTGTGCAGGGAATAAGTGCAATTATCGGATTTGCAACATACATAGTGAGTGATATATTTTTATATGGATTTAACCCTACAGACAACTTTTTTGGAAATGTATTGATTGCACGTACACCTGTTGCATGGTTTTATAATACCATAGAAAACTATAAGTTTTTCAAAAATGCGTATATTTTTGTAATGCTTGCCTTTTCAGTTTTGTTTTATGTGTTGGGGTATGTTCTTTATAAAAAACGTAAAATCGAAACTTCCGGTGACGTTATAGCATTTAAAATTTTCAAGCCCATATTCAAATACAGCTTTGTTACCTCTGTTGCGATTATAATGCTGGGAATTGCAAAGCAAGGACTTAATTTAGGTGTTGCACCGATAATTACTTTAATTGTTGTATTTACACTTATTTCATACTTTGCAATTGAAATGCTTATGAACAAAAGCTTTAAGGTATTCAAGCTTTACAAAGGATATTTTGCATTTTTGGGGGCGTTTGCCATTGTTACGTTGTTTTTTGCGTACACAAGTGTTTTCGGCTATGAAACAAGAATTCCAAGCAGTGACAAAATTGTAAAATCCGGAGTGTACACATATTATTATGGTGATGAAATTCCTCTTGTTATAGACGAGAAACTTGCGGAAATTGTGCGAGAAATACATAAAGAGCTTATAAATGACATCCCTGTTGTAGACGACAAAAATATGGAATTTCGTTACAATCACCTTAGTGTTGTTTATCAGCTTGAAAACGGAAATATGCTGAAAAGAGCTTACGATATTACAAATGAGCAAGCAGAAAAATACCTTAAAAAAATGTATGAATCGGAAAAATATAAACTTAAGGTTACAGGTATCGATAATATTAACATAGAAAACGTGACGGGACTCAATCTTGATTGTAATACGCCTAACTACAGTTACGGATTTGTACTTAACAATGAAGAAGCTCAAACGTTCCTAAAAAAGCTTGAAAAGGATATAACAGAGCTTGATTACGACGCTTTACAACATGATGATTATATGGCAAGCTTTAGTGTGAATATATCCGCAACCTCAGAGGAAAACGAGAACTTGAAAATATTCAAGCGAAATCCTTGGGAAAATTTAAAAAATCAGGAAATGGTTGTTTTGAACTTTGTTCTCGGTTTAAATTCAGGCTATAAAAATGCTTTTAGCTATTTGAAAGAGATTGGATATTGTGATAAATTTGTTGCGGAATTAGTGAACGATATTTATATATGCAAGATACCGTTTACACTTGAAAAACAAGAAAGAGAAAATAATGAAACCTCTGATTTAAAAGTTCAGTATTATGGTACGAACGAATTTATTTGCAAATATAAAGGCGAAGAGGGCAACATGGGGGATTTTTATGTAAGCCGTGACGACCTTGTAAAAATAGACAGGGAATACTCAGAAAAAATGATACTTGACCTCTTTACAACAAAAAACGAAGGACCTTCCGACGGTACATATTACGGTGTTTATTCACTTAAACAAAATTCGAGTACTCTTTATTTACCCCATTACATTTGTATCTTTGAAGAAAATTCATTACCCGACTACATAAAGCCCTATATCCAAAGATAATATAAATAACAAAAAGGATGCAATATGAACCGCCCTCAAATTCGTTAGATTTTAGATCTATCTTTTGGGAGCGGTTCAAACTGTGCCCTTCGCTTTTTCTATTTTTTTATACTGACGATATAACCCGTTGCAAAAATCAAAACGAGTATTATTCCCACATATTCCATAAATTTACCTCCGTTTTATTTCTTTTTCCCCAATGCTCTGAATTCTTCTTCTCGTTTTTCTATCTCTTTTATGGATTTTCTCATAAGATTAAGCACTTCACAATCTAAATCGCTTGCATTAACATAATCGACCAAACGTGAAACTTCGGCAATTTTTTCTTTAAAATCAGAAAAAACATTAGCCACGGAATTTGCAAAAGAAATTTCATTTTTATTTTCGTGATTTTCTTTTTTTAACGGTGTTAAACGATATGTAGCTGTTCCGATTTTTTCGCAATTTTCCATATTTACCGCTTGATAAATTCCGCCTGAAATACACCCGGGTCTAAAATGTTCAAGATTGAACTCTTTTTCCTTTTTTCTTATGTATTCAACTATATCTTTTCTGTGATGAAGTTTGTTATCGTCCAAAAACTCCAATGTCAAATACCTTGCCCTTGCTGTCATTGTTTGACTTTCCAAAAATGATTTTGTCAATTTCATTTTTTAAATTCGCCTCACTTTTTACGATTGTTTTTTATATCTGGTATCATTATACATCTTTTTGCTCATCTTGTCGACATTTTTTAAATAAAAAATCAAAAAAATGTTGAGGTGATGTAAAATATCAAGAATTACACGAATGAAAAATTGTTTTTCCACATTCAAGGAACATGGCGGTTGCCGTTGGCAGTTAGTTGAAATGATGTGGGGAGGCAATAAAAACGGCACATATCTAAAAATGATATGTGCCGTTTTGATTTATAAATTTTAATTTAGTTCATTGCGGAAACTTTTTCAAATTCTTCCACAATTTCTTTTTCGGGAGCTTCTGTAAGCAAGCTTACAACAACAATTGCCACGCAAGCTACCAAAAATGCAGGCAAAAGCTCATATATAGCGAAAATTCCGCCTAATTTTGCGATACCGAATTTCCAAATAAATACCATTGCACCGCCTGAAATCATACCTGCTAAAGCGCCCCATTTGTTGCAACGTTTCCAGAAGAGTGCAAAAAGCACAAGAGGCCCGAACGAAGCACCAAATCCTGCCCAAGCAAAGGAAACGATACGGAATACGGAAGAATCGGGATTGAGAGCAAGGAATACACCTATTAAAGAAATGAACAATACCGTAACTCTTGCGATAGTCATTGTTTTCTTTTCCGTAAGCTTAACTTTGAAAACACCGCCTGCAATGTCTTCCGAAATACTGGAAGCGGCAGCCAAAAGCTGTGAATCCGCTGTTGACATTGTGGAAGCGAGTATTCCCGAAAGGACAAGACCTGCCAAAATTGCGAATATAAAGCCGTGACGACTGATAAGATCTGCAATTATAACGATTATTTTTTCGGAATCTTTAAGATTTGTAATTGTTCCGTTTTGAACAAGTGAGTAACCCATAATTCCTATGAAAATTGAAATTCCCATTGCAATTACAACCCAAACGGAAGCAACTCTTCTTGAAAGCTTCAATTTCTTTTCATCTTCAATTGCCATAAATCTTAAAAGTATGTGTGGCATACCGAAATATCCCAAACCCCAAGCAAGGGTTGAAAAGATTTTTAATCCGTTGTAACTTCCCACACTTCCGTCTGTCATCCAATTGTTGAAAGATGTAAGACTGAAATATCCACTTAATGCTTTCGCATTGTCAATAACAGCGTTCATACCGCCTGCGTGAACAATACCGTATCCGAGGACACCGCCCAAAGCAACTGTCATAACAATGCTTTGGATAAAGTCCGTCATACTTGCTGCGGAAAAACCGCCCATTGATGTATATCCTACAATTACAATTGCGGAAATAATCATTGCCCAAACATAGTTAAAGCCGAAAATCGTTTCAAAAAGCTTTCCGCAGGTTGCAAAGCCCGAAGCTGTGTAGGGAACAAAGAATATAACTATAATTATTGCTGAAACGGTACGGATAATACCCTTATTTTCCCTAAATCTGTTTTGAAAAAATTCTGGTATTGTAAGGGAATTGCCTGCAACTTCCGTGTAGCAACGGATTCTTTTTGCAACAATAAGCCAATTGATGTATGTACCAATAGCAAGACCTATCGCTGTCCATGAAGCTTCTGCAATACTACCTGCCAAAGCAACACCGGGAAGTCCCATAAGAAGCCAGCCCGACATATCGGAAGCTTCGGCACTCATAGCCGTAACAAAAGGTCCAAGTTTTCTTCCGCCCAAATAAAAATCTCCAACATTTTCCGTTCTTTTAGAACATAAGTAACCGACATAAAGCATTCCCAAAAGGTAAACTGCTATTGCCAGTATGATACCAAATTGTGTCATGGTAAAATTCTCCTTTTTTTTTATTATCCTATATATTATAGCACACTTTTAACAAGAATGCAACACAGAATATATTACAGAATGTATTCTGTATATTTTTTATTGATTTTTTTGCAAAAGCTTTTAACACAAGGAATTTTAAAAATACAAAATAACGAACAAAAATATTTACATTTTTTGTTCAAAAATTTTAATAT
>CAYPIJ010000038.1:0-3637 GCA_964410755.1 uncultured Oscillospiraceae bacterium
GGGATTGTACATACATCGGTATTAGACGAAGGGGATTTCTCCATGCGGTTGCGATGCAACCTTAGTCGAAATGACATCATATATGGGCGAAATGACAACATTTACGCAAGGGAAGCATTGGCGGGAGGGACACAAAAAAAGGATACCCAAAAGGGTATCCTTTTTATATAATGTAGGGGTTAGCCTATATTATTTTGAGTTGTTAAGAGGATCGTATACGTAGTTCAATACGTTTGTACCGTCATAGTTGTAAACGTAAACGATATCTTCACAAGTTGATTTCAAAGATGCGTCTGTAGCGTTCAATTTAGCTAAATCTTTGCCAAGACCTTCGAAAGTTTTAACAGAAGCTAAAGAACCTGTTTTAACTTTGTTGTAGCTTGGTCCGAAGAAGTAAGCTGTGTTGTTGAATGTTGAAGAGAACAAGTTGGTTGTACCCTGAATTGCTTCAGCATCACTAAATCCTGTTGTAGCTTTGAAGAACTCAACGTTTGAACCACTGATCAAGTTAACTTTACCAGCAACTGCAAAACCTTTGAAGCTCTCTTCATTTTGGCTATCAAGCTGTCTAACAACGCTATTATCAGCAAGTTTTACAATCGAAGCTTCAGCTGTTCTGTCTTCATCGTCAGTATCTTTAGACAAACCGTTACCTTTAACAACAACTGCACAAAGATCATCACCAATGTAACCAACAATTTTTCTGATAGAAATGATTTCTTCGTTAGCATTGAGAACGAACTGGATAGCTTCGTTAGCTTTTACAGAAGCACCTTCTGTATAGCTACCAATTTTACCATCAATACTGTAAACATCTACGTCGTCAGCAGAAGCAACTGTGTAAGAAACTTCTTTTGTACCGATGTAACCTTTGATGATGTCTCTCTTTTCGCCATCAACAGATGTTGTAGATGTACCTGTTACAACCAATGCTTCTGAATCGTAAGCAGGTTTAACATCAAGATTTGTGATAAGAGCAATCAAGATTTCTTTAGAAGAATTATCGTAGATAGCTTTACCATTGTATTTTTCATCTTCTGAAAGTGAAGACATATCTGCCAAAGTGTATTTATCTTTATCAGCTACCTGATTACCTTTAACACCGAGGATTGTTGAATCTTCTGTAAGGTATCTACCGGAAATTTTACCGGAAACTGAATTGAACTCAGCACCGTTAAGTGTTTCTACTCTAAGATCAGCATCTTTAGATTTCATAGCAGTTTCGTCTGTGTAGATTCTTCTGATTTCGTCGTCTTTGTTTGTTTCAAACATTACAATTGTACCAGCTTCAATTGTAACAACATTTGTACCACTGTTTTTGATAGTCTTCTTATTTTCAACTGTCAAGTTGCTTGTTGTGTAATCAGAACCACTATTGATAAGAACTTTGTCAGCGAAATCATAAGTTTTGATTGAACCGTCTGTTGTAGCAACCTGAGCCTGAATACCACTTGAGAAAGAACCTGATTCAGCGCCCAAAGCTATAACAACACCAAATGTTTTAGCAGAAGCTTCAAGTGAGTAAGAAATGATTTTTCCGTCAGCTGTAATCTGGAATTTACCGGAAGTACCAGCTTCGAGTTTATTATTTGCAGCAGCACCATTTACTCTGTAAGCTGTTCCATCGATTGTGTAATATGTGATTCTCTGTGATTTTACAGTTTTTACAGAAACTTCTGAAATTGAACCTTCTACAGAAGAAGATGTAGCAACTGTAATATCGTAATATTTGTAACCACTGTCAATAGACTGTCTTACTGTGAGAATGTCACCTTCTTTAACGTCTTCAAATGCCAATTCGTTACCTTCAGCATCTTTGATTACGTAAGAAACATCGTCGTCTTCTGTGTCAAGATCCAAAGGCAAGAATTCATAATCGTTACCTGTAACACTTGTTACGTCAGAAGGCATAACTGATGTAGAATTAGTTGTGTAGATACCCTGTTCGTCAGCATCAACTCTGTCTACTACGAAAGAAGCAGCTTCATCGATGAAGAGTGTATCGTAAGCACCGTTGTTATCTGTATCAACAAATTTGAATTCATTAACGTTTGATGTAGCAACTGCTGTACCTGTAAGTTCGTAACTGTTAAGACCTACTGTAAGATCTGCATCTGTAGTATAATCACCAGCTTTAACAAGGTTTACATATACGTTGAAAGGAACTTCAGTTTTAGCTGTAGAAATTGTTGATGTATCAGCGTCTTTTTTGTACTGGAGTTTGCCGTTAACAGCGCCTCCGAAAAGTTCAGGAGCGATAACGAGTTCGTCATTTTTGCCTGCTTTTGAGAATACAGCCAAGAGAACGGGTTCGTCGCTGTCTGAAATGTCAACCAATGCTGTAACAGAAAGTCCCTGGAGACCTGTCAAATCAACATCACCTTTTTTAACAGAAGTGATTACTTTTGTTAAAACGCCGTTAGCTGTTGTGTAGTTAGCCAAGTAAACGTCGTCGTATTTAGAAACTGAAAGTTTAACGTCGTCGCTTGTAGGATCGAGATCGATTTCAGCGATTTTAGCTTCAACTTTTACAGCGTCCAATTTTGTGAAGAGCAAAGACTGTGTAGCGATTTCTTCGAACTGAACGTCAGAACCGAAAGAAGTCTGATCCATAAGTCTTACAGGAAGTGCGTTGTAGATAAGTCTTGCAACTGTAGCTCTTGTAGCGCCACCTTCTGTTTTTGTTGTGCCTTCAGTGATTTTTTTCTGGTTAGCAACGATGTTGTAACCTGTAGGGAATGGGTTTGTGCCGTTAGCAACTGATGCTTCAGCTTTTTTCTGATAACCCATAGCGCAAACGAGCATTTTTACGATTTGGTCGTAAGTAACTTCTGCTTCAGGAGCGAAAGTACCGTCGCCCATACCGTTGATGATGCCAGCGCCTGTAGCTTCAGCGATTGTGCCGGAAGCCCAGTGATCGGACTTAACGTCAGAGAAGATTGTGTCAACTCTGTTTGATTCTGCAGAAGCCATGTCCATAACTCTTAAGATCATAGTAGCTGCTTCTGCTCTTGTGATTTTACCTTCAGGCTGAAAATCGCCTGCTTCGTAGCCTTTAACAACACCAAGTGCTGATAAAGCTTCAACTGCTTCGTAGTAGGAGTCGCTTGTTTTTACGTCTGTGTATGTAGCTGCGGAAACAGCGAATGACATAGAGCAAAGCATTGCAACTGCCAATACTACTGATAAAACTTTTGAAAGTTTTTTCATAGTGGAATTCCTCCTAAATAATATAATAATAAATTTTTTTTACAAAGTTTAGTTTTGGGGGCAAGCCCCGTTTTGAAAATCGAAAGATTTTCGATTGTGGGAACAATGCTGTATGAGATTTTGACCTGCAGCTTTGGTCGGACACACAGGTACCGCCCCCTACGAGTCGAAATGACATTTACATACAGAGATTGTTCTCTATGGTACTATTTTATCAAATAATTTTTTATTTGTCAATAGTTTTTTTTAACTGTAACAAAGTTGTAAAATTTCTGATACATACAAGTAAATTTTACGCTTTGTATGTGTTTTTTCGGTGATTTTTTTGCCTATCCGTAGGGATTTCAACCTGTGTAGTTTATGTGGGCGGATAATATCCGCCCCTACGAAGATTGTACGTGCATCTCTATTAAACACGTGGGATTTC
>CAYPIJ010000038.1:3737-13340 GCA_964410755.1 uncultured Oscillospiraceae bacterium
GTTGAAATGACGTAGTGATCCCGGAATAATGCAAAAAATATTACATACCGAATTTCTTTTTGAATTTTTCTACTCTGCCACCTGTATCAACAAGTTTCTGTTTTCCTGTATAGAAAGGATGGCATTTCGCACAGATTTCAACTTTTACGTTTTCTTTTGTTGAGCCTACTTCATAAACAGCTCCGCAAGCACAAGTAATTGTTGTTTTTGCGTAATTTGGATGAATTGCTTCTTTCATTGTTTTACCTCCTCTATACTATTAGTCAACTAATTCAATTACAGACATTAAAGCTGCATCGCCACGACGTTCATAAGTTTTGATAATTCTTGTGTAACCGCCGTTTCTGTCCTGATATTTAGGAGCGATTTCATTGAAGAGTTTTGTTACAACGTCTTCTTTTGTAATGAAAGCGAGTGCCTGTCTTCTTGTGTGCAAAGTATTAGCTTTGCCGAGTGTAATCATTTTTTCTGCCAATGCTCTTGTTTCTTTTGCTCTTGTTACGGTTGTTTCGATTTTGCCGTGTTCAAGGAGTGATGTTGTAAGATTACGGAGCATAGCCATTCTATGGTCGGTAGGACGACCTAATTTTCTTTTCTTAGCCATTTTGTAAATAACCTCCTTTGTTTCATAGTTAGGAACAAATTATTCTTCTTCCTCTGCCAAGGTTAAGCCCAGAGCTTCGAGTTTGGCGATAACCTCGTCCATTGATTTTTTACCGAGGTTTCTAACCTTAATCATTTCTTCCTGAGTTTTCTTGGAGAGATCCTCAACGTTGTTAATTCCGGCACGTTTCAAGCAATTGTAGGAACGAACGGACAAGTCGAGGTCTTCTATTGTCATTTCAAGAACTTTTTCTTTATAGTCTTCTTCTTTTTCAACCATAATGTTGCTCTTGCGAGCTTCTTCGGAAAGGTTGACAAATAATTCCAAATGTTCGGACATTATTTTTGCCGCCCAGCCCACAGCTTCGTCTGCGGTCATAACGCCGTTTGTCCACACCTCGAGGGTAAGTTTGTCGTGGTCTGTTCTGTTACCCACTCTTACATTTTCGACTGTGGAGTTGACTTTTTTTACAGGTGTGTAAATTGAGTCAACGGGAATTGCGCCGAGAGGCAAGCTTTGGTCTTTGTTATCTTCCGAGGGAACGTAGCCGATACCTGTATCGAGAACGATTTCCATTCTGAATTTTGCCGAGCTGTTGAGCGAGCAAATATGGAGTTCGGGATTCATAATTTCGACTTCCGCGTCGGGCTTAATATCTCCGGCAGTAAGGTCGCATTCGCCGTTAGCTTCCAAGAAAACGGTTTTTGGACCGTCGCAATGGAGCTTTGCCGCAATATTTTTTACATTGAGGATGATTTCGGTCACGTCTTCTTTTACACCGGGAATGGTGGAAAATTCGTGTACCACGCCGTCAATTTTAACGCTTGTGGGCGCTACTCCCTCAAGTGAGGAAAGCAAAATTCTTCTCATACTGTTGCCGAGAGTAGTGCCGTAGCCTCTGTTTAACGGAGACAATGAAAACTTTGCATAGTCACCTGTTGGTGAGCTTCCCAAAAAGTCAATATTAGGTTTTTCTATTGATATCATTGTTTGAACCTCCTTCACCCGTAGGTGTGTATTTTTGGTTTATATTGTATTAAAACAAGTAAACGTCCAAAAAAGACATCTATTATTTTGAATACAACTCGACGATAAGATGTTCTTCGATTGGTAAGTCGATATCTTCACGAGCAGCAGCTTTTGTTACAGTTGCTGAAAGTGTGTTTTTATCGAGTGACAACCAAGCAGGAACTACTCTTGAATCTGTTGTGTCGAGAATTGCTTTGATTTTTTCGCTTGAACGGCTCTTGTCTTTAATTGTGATTGTATCGTTTACAGATACCAAGAATGAAGGAATATTTACCTTTTTGCCGTTTACTTCAAAGTGACCGTGTCTTACGAGCTGTCTTGCTTCAGGTCTTGAAGTTGCCCATCCGAGACGATATACTACGTTGTCGAGTCTGCTTTCCAAAATAGAGAGAAGGTTTTCACCTGTTACGCCCTGTTTTTTAACAGCCATTTCGTAGTAGCCTCTGAACTGGCTTTCCAAGATACCGTAGTATCTTCTTGTTTTTTGTTTTTCTCTGAGCTGTAATCCGTATTCGGATACTTTTTTTCTTGCCTGACCGTGCTGACCGGGCGCATAAGCTCTTTTATTGAATGAACATTTTTCTGTATAGCATCTTGTGCCTTTTAAGAAAAGTTTTTGGTTTTCTCTTCTGCACAAACGGCATACAGCGTCTGTATATCTTGCCATTTATCTTTACACCTCCGTAAAATTTTTGATATGATTACACTCTTCTTCTTTTTGGTGGTCTGCAACCATTGTGGGGGATAGGAGTTACGTCTTTAATCATAACAACATCCAAGCCTGCTGTTTGCAAAGCTCTGATAGCTGCTTCTCTTCCGGAACCGGGACCTTTTACGAAAACTTCAACAGTTTTGAGTCCGTGTTCCATAGCTGCTTTTGCTGCTGTTTCGGCAGCCATCTGTGCAGCGAAGGGAGTGTTTTTCTTTGAACCTCTGAAACCGAGACCGCCGGCACTTGCCCAAGAAAGAGCGTTACCTGCAACGTCGGTAATAGTAACGATTGTATTATTGAAAGAAGACTGAATATGAACGCATCCTTTCTCGATGTGTTTCTTTTCTTTTCTTCTTCTGGTTGTTTTTTTAACCGCTTTTGCCATTTTATTATCATTCCTTTCGTATAAAATTGCTTAGGATTTAATAAACAAGATTATTTCTTTTTGTTTGCCATTGTTTTTCTGGGGCCTTTTCTTGTTCTTGCGTTTGTTTTTGATCTTTGACCTCTGCAAGGCAAACCTTTTCTGTGTCTTTGCCCTCTGTAACATCCTATTTCGATCAATCTCTTGATGTCCATAGCAACGTCACGGCGAAGGTCGCCTTCAACAGTGTAGTTTTTGTCGATATTGTCTCTTAATTTTGCAACATCGTCGTCTGTAAGGTCTTTTACTCTTGTATCGGGGTTTACGCCTGTTTCCTCAAGGATTTTTCTTGCTGAAGACAAGCCGATTCCGTAGATATAAGTTAAGCCTATTTCTACTCTTTTTTCTCTGGGTAAATCAATACCGGCTATTCTTGCCATTTTACCTGCACCTCCTGAATATTTGTTTTTTTTAAAATAACATTCTTTTTGATTTTTTCATCGATATTCGATGTTTTATTTAAAAGCAAAGTTTTTATTTTAAAGATTTATAAGATTTCTCTTATACAGCCGCATCCTTGCAACAAAAAATTTGTTTTAAGCTTGAAAAATATTAACCCTGTCTCTGTTTGTGTTTTGGGTTTTCGCAAATAACCATTACATTACCTTTTCTGCGAATTACTTTACATTTTTCACATATTTTCTTAACTGATGGTCTTACTTTCATTATTTTTTACCTCCATCTTTTTGCCACAAAACGGATGTTTTGTGTATATGACTGATTATTTTTTCTTAATCCGTGCCTATTTGGCTCTCCAGATTATTCTGCCTTTTGTAAGGTCATAAGGTGACATTTCAAGTGTTACCTTATCACCGGGAAGAATACGTATATAATGCATTCTCAATTTACCTGATATATGCGCTGTGATTTTATGACCGTTTTCAAGTTCTACTATAAACATTGCGTTGGGCAATGCTTCCAAAACGGTACCTTCCAATTCCAGAACATCATCTTTAGCCATACTTTTTACCTCCGTATGTGTTTATCACTCTTTATTTGTTAAAAATTTCCTAAGACTTGCGTTTGTCAAATTCGCTGTGTCTTTGGTGTCAAGCGCTGTTCGCTCACTTGCTTGAGCCGAAATTTCAAGATGCTTAATTTTTTTCTTTTTTGGTTTTTCAAGCTTTCTTAAAGAGCCGTCTGCAATATAAACGTAAGCCTCGTCTGTCACACCCACAACAAGAAACGTTCGTCCCTTATCACGTCCGCTTTTGGAAATTACCAAGTCGCCTGTTTCAAACATACGCCTTGCCTCCTTAAAGGGTTGTTAAAATTATGGGTTCTTCCTTTGTTATAAGAATTGTGTTTTCGTAATGTGCGGAATATTTTCCGTCAACGGTTTTTATTGTCCAACCGTTGCCCTCATCACAATAAACGTCATATTTTCCCATATTTACCATTGGCTCAACAGCAATAGTCATATTGGAAACAAGTCTTGCGCCACGTCCGCTTCTTCCGAAATTGGGAACCGAAGGTCCCTCGTGAAGATTTGCACCGACACCATGTCCTTCCAAATCTCTGACTATGGAAAATCCGTTTGCTTCAACAAATTTTTGAATAGCCTCCGATATATCGCCCACTCTGTTTCCATCGTAAGCGTTTTTAATTCCTACATAAAAGCTTTCTCTTGTAACGTCGATAAGTCTTTGAACCTCGCTGTCAACCTTTCCGACAGCAACGGTATCGGCACAATCGCCATGATAGCCCATATAATATGCACCGCAGTCAAGGCTGACAATGTCGCCCTCCTCGATAACACGATTATCGGGGATACCGTGAACAACTTCGTCATTTACCGAAACGCAAATATGTTTTGGGAAACCGTTATACTTATAAAAGGAAGCTGTCGCTCCGCATTTTTTGATAAAATCCAAGGCGATTTTATCAAGTTGTAGGGTAGTGATTCCCGGACGAATTGCCTCTTTAGCCTTTTCTAAAGCTCCTTTGGTAATCTGTCCAGCTTTTTTCATAAGAATAATTTCTTCTTTACTTTTTATATATATCATACATTAACACCAAGTACTTCAAATACAATTTTTCTTGTTTCGGCAACTGTTTTCTTGCCTTGAACCTCTTTTAAAATTCCTTTTTTTTCAAAGAAATTAACAAGTGGCTCAGTTTCTTTTTTATAAATCGAAAGTCTCTTTCTTATAATGTCTTCCGTGTCGTCATCTCTTTTTGTAAGCGTTGCACCGCATTCGTCGCATATTCCTTCTTTTTTGGGAGGATTTGAAACGATGTGATACGTTGCTCTGCAATGAGGACACTCTCGTCTGCCTGTAAGTCTTTCAATAATGTCTTCTTCGGAAACGGTAAGAAGAAGTGCCGTGTCAAGCCTTATCCCATAATCCGAAAGGTGGGTGGCCTGAGTTGTATTGCGAGGGAATCCGTCAAGAATATAACCGTTTTTACAATCATCTTCTTTAAGACGGTCAAGCAAAATTTCAACAATTACCTCATCGGGAACAAAATTGCCTCCCGAGATTAAAGAGTCAATCATTTTGCCTCTTTCATTTCCCTTTGCTATCTCATTTCTGAGCAAAGCACCTGTTGAAATTGTGGGAATATTAAGCGCCAGCGAAATTTCTTTCGCCATGGTGCCTTTTCCGGCACCAGGCGCTCCCAATATTGTTAAAATCATTTTATCACCTTAATCGCTAAAGTTTTTCTTATTCAAGAAATCCTTTATAATGTCTCATAAGCATTTGTGACTCGATCTGCTTTGTTGTTTCGAGTGCAACACCGATTACGATAAGAATTGATGTTCCGCCGAATGAAAAAGCAGGATTGATTTTTGTTAAGAGTGACGGTAACACAGCAATCAATGCTATGATTATCGCGCCAATCCATGTGATTCTGTGCAATACTTTTGCAATGAATTCACTTGTGGGTTTTCCCGGTCTGATACCGGGGATAAATCCACCGTTATTTTTGATATTGTTTGCAACTTCTATAGGATTAAATTGAATTTCTGTATAGAAGAATGTGAAAGCAATAATCAAAAGGAAGTAAAGTATTGAATAAAATACATTACCCGGTGAGAAGAAGCTGATAAATCCGCCCCAGAAACCGCCTGAAGCAGCAGTTTTACCAAACATCTGTCCCAAAGTTGAGGGGAAAGCCATAATTGAAACGGCAAAGATAATTGGCATAACACCTGCCATCATAACTTTGATGGGGATGTTTGTGCTCTGCCCGCCGTACATCTTTCTGCCTCTTGTTACTTTTGCGTATTGAACGGGAATTCTTCTTTCTGCTTCGTTGAAGAATACGATAAGTCCAACAATAGCGATAGCGATTATAGCAACAACAACTGTCATAAGCCAACCGTCACCGTTGTTGATAAGACCTGTTATTCCGCTTGGCAATCCTGAAAGGATACCTGCGAAGATAATAAGAGAAATGCCGTTACCAACGCCTTTTTCGTTAATCTGCTCGCCAAGCCACATAAGGAATGCAGTACCTGCCGTAAAGGAAAGAACAACTACAAAGAATGTAAGAGCGTTCTTTTCTGCGGCAACAGTCATCCAAAGACCGGTTGCTTGAACAAAAGCAAGAATGATTGTTACATAACGAGTCCACTGACCGATTTTCTTTCTTCCTTCTTCACCCTCTTTGGAAAGTCTTTCCAAAGCAGGGATAGCAACTGTTAAAAGCTGCATAATGATTGAAGAGTTGATGTATGGTGTGATACTCATAGCGAATATTGTAGCATTCTGCAATGCACGACCCGAAACAATGTTTGCAAGTCCGAACAATGAAGAATTGTTACCGCCGAAAATGGATTCAAGAAGATCCTTATTTACGAATGGCACGGGAATGTGCGCTCCAAATCTGAAAACAACCAAAAGCATGATTGTGTAAAGAATCTTTTTTCTCAAATCAGGGATTTTCCAAGCGTCTTTTAATATGCGAAACATATTAAATCACCTCTGTCTTTCCGCCTAAAGCAGTAATTTTCTCAGCTGCCGCTTTTGTAAATCTTGCCGCTTTAACGGTAAGCTTTTTGGTCAATTCTCCTCTGTTCAATACTACGATACCGTCATTTACTTTTGAAATAACACCGGCTTCAAGCAAAACTTCTGCTGTAATTTCAGCACCGTTTTCAAATTTTTCCAACTGCTCGAATGTTACTTCTGTATAATTTTTACTGAAATGGTTTTTAAAACCTCTTTTTGGCAATCTTCTTGTCAAAGGCATCTGTCCACCTTCAAAGCCCGGTCTTACACCGCCGCCTGATCTGGCTTTCTGACCCTTGTGACCTTTACCTGCCTGCTTACCATTACCCGAAGCGTGTCCTCTTCCTTTTCTGAAGCGTTCTTTTGTGCTTCCGGGTGCCGGAGATAATTCGTTAATTTTCATGGTATAAATACACCTCCAAATTTTTTTATAGCCCTAAAGAAATACTATATTTCTTCTACATCTAAAAGATATGATACTTTTTTAACCATACCTCTGATCTGAGGTGTATCGTTATGGATTTTTTCGTCTCTGATTTTCTTCAAGCCGAGAGCGTTGGCAGTTTTAATGTGACTGTCAAGACGTCCGATAAGGCTCTTTTTCAAAACTACTTTAATTTTAGCCATTTTTTTGCCCTGTGCCAAAAAACATTTTGCCTTTTGGCATCTCCTTTCTTATCAAATAACAAAATTTACTCTCTTAAGCTTATTTCACGATTTCTGCCGGAGTTTTGCCTCTCTTGTCGGCAGCTTCTTTTAAACTCATAAGATTTTTAAGACCTTCGATTGTTGCACAAACAACGTTTCTCGGGTTGTTTGATCTTAAGCATTTTGTTCTGATATCTCTGATACCTGCAAGTTCAACAACGGCTCTGACTGCTCCGCCGGCGATAACGCCTGTACCTTCTGCAGCCGGTTTAAGAAGAACTCTGCCTGCACCGAATTCTCCGATTACTTCGTGAGGAATTGATGTTTTGTAAAGAGGTACTTCAACCATATTTTTCTTTGCATCTTCGATACCTTTTCTGATTGCATCCGGTATTTCAGCCGCTTTACCCATACCGCAACCTACTCTGCCGTTTTCGTCGCCTACAACTACCAATGCTGAGAAACGGAATGTTCTACCGCCTTTAACAACTTTGGCAACTCTGTTCAAAGCAACTACTTTTTCCTTTATATCCAATACTGCTGGATCTATTCTTGTTTGATTCACGTTTTATTCTCCTCCTTAACACTAAAAATGTGTCAGTTCAAATTAGAACTTAAGTCCGCCTTCTCTGGCTCCTTCAGCCAAAGCTGCAACTCTTCCGTGATATATATATCCGCTTCTGTCGAATACTACGGTTTCAATACCTTTTTCAGTTGCTTTTTTAGCCAACATCAAGCCTACTTCTTTAGCTGCTTCAACGTTACCGCCGTTTTTCTTACCGAATTCTTTGGTCATTGTGGAAGCACTTACCAATGTTACGCCTGCCACGTCATCGATGAGCTGTGCGTAAATGTGGTTCAAGCTACGGTAAACGCTCAATCTTGGAGTCTGAGCAGTACCGCTGATTTTATTTCTTATTCTCAAATGTCTTTTGAGTCTAGCTTTATTGCTACTTGATTTATTTATCACTGTTTTCACTCCTTTAACATAGTTAAATCTCTTTTTATGCCGCCAAGCTTAAGAAATTATTTCTTCTTAGCGCCTGTTTTACCTTCTTTTCTGATGATGACTTCGTCAACATACTTGATACCTTTGCCTTTGTAAGGTTCAGGCGGTCTTTTTTCTCTGATTTTTGCGGCAAATTCGCCAACTGCTTGTTTATCGGGACCCGAAACAATAATTTTGTTTGGTGCGGGACAATCAAGCTTAATTCCCGGAATTTCTTCCATTTCAACCTGGTGTGAGTAACCCAAGTTCATAACAACCTTGTTACCCTGTTTAGCTACTCTGTAACCAACACCGTTGATTTCAAGCTCTTTTGAAAATCCTGCTGTAACACCCTGAACCATATTGGCGATAAGAGTACGGGTAAGACCGTGAAGTGCTCTGTTTTCTTTTTCGTCGTTAGGTCTTGTTACTGTGATTTCGTTGTTTTCAAATTTAATGTTCATGTTTTTATTGAACTGGTTTTCCAATGTTCCCAATGAACCTTTGATTGTAACAACGTTGTTTTCGCCGATTTTAACATCGACACCGTTTGGTACCTGGATCGGCATTCTTCCTATTCTTGACATATTCCGTTACCTCCCCTTACCAAATATAAGCGAGAACTTCGCCGCCTACGTTTTCCTGTCTTGCTTTTTTATCAGTCATGATACCTTTAGAAGTGGAAACCAAAGCGATACCGAGGCCTTTGAGAACTTTAGGCATATCTTCGCTCTTTGAGTATACTCTCAAGCCGGGTTTTGAAACTCTCTTCAAACCGTTGATTATTTGTGTTTTGTTAGCACCGTATTTAAGAGTAATTCTGATAACTCCCTGAGTGCTGTTGTCGATTAACTGGAAGTTTTTGATATATCCTTCTTCCAAAAGGATTTCAGCAATAGCTTTTTTCATGTTTGATGCAGGAACATCAACAGTATCGTGCTTTGCCGAGCTTGCATTTCTTATTCTTGTAAGCATATCTGCAATTGGATCTGTTATTTGCATTTTATTGCCTCCTTTTTAAGGTATTGTTTATCACGTCGTAGTGATACGACTTACCTAAAACCTAGTTAATATAATTTTTGTTTCCGAGCAAGAATTTTTTAAATCTTACCAGCTTGCTTTCTTAACGCCCGGTATCTGACCTTTGTAAGCCAATTCTCTGAAACAAATACGGCAGATACCGTATTTACGGAGATAAGCATGAGGTCTTCCGCAGATTTTACATCTGTTGTATTCTCT
>CAYPIJ010000039.1:0-13330 GCA_964410755.1 uncultured Oscillospiraceae bacterium
GGTGTGCAAAATAGCACCATAAGAAATTGTTATCAATCATACGGTTATTTGCCATAGTAAAGAAAAACCGCTAAATATAGCGGTTTTTCTTTTGCTTTACACGATTTTTACACGCTTTTTTTCAAAACTTTACTATTTTTCTACTGCCAAAAAGTTTAATCAGACAGATACTTTACGGAAAGCGTTTCTTTAAAAAAGAGTTTGATAAGGATTGTAAAATGTTGTGGTTGCCCGATGTTTTCGGTTATTCCGCGGCATTACCGCAAATTCTTCAAAAAAGCGGAGTGGATACCTTTGCAACTTCCAAAATAAGCTGGAGTGAAACAAACAAAATGCCAAACGACACATTTATGTGGCAGGGAATAGACGGCACGGAAATATTTACATATTTCTTAACGGCACAAGATAAAATCCTTGGAAAAGAGCCTGTCAATCATACAACCTATGTTGCCGATATTACGCCTGCTCAGGTTGTGGGAAAGATACAGCAATAAGCTTTTGACAAAGGAAACTATTCTTACCTTTGGATTTGGTGACGGTGGCGGAGGTCCTACCGAAAAAATGCTTGAATATCAAAAGCGTTTGGAAAATGGGTTGCCCGGTTGTCCGAAAGCAAAAATAGATACGGCAACTAACTTTATTTCCCGTCTTAAAGAAAATGCTTTGGGAAGCAAGCATTTGCCGAAATGGGTTGGCGAGCTTTATTTGGAATTTTACAGAGGAACGTATACTTCAATGGGTAAAAACAAGCGCTTTAACAGAAAAGGTGAGTATTTACTTAGAAATATAGAATGGATTTCTCTTATGAATGACCAAAAATATAATCAAGAGGAAATTAACAAGGATTGGGAAATATTGCTTACCAATCAATTTCACGATATTATCCCCGGTTCGTCCATAAAAAAGGTTTATGACGAAAGCGACGAGTCTTACGGAAGAATGTTCGAGAGCTGTGGAAAGCTTTTTGAAGAAAGCGTTGAGGGAATCAAAAACAGCATAGAAACCGATTTTTGGTTTTCAATTCAAATTCATTTGAAAACAGCGATGCGGTTTTGGTTGGAGATAAATATGTTTACGTTGAAAATATTCCGTCAATGGGTTATAAGGTTGTAAAGCCTGTTGAAACCGCTGATATTAAGGTAGAGGAGAAAACGATTGAAAACGGTAAAATTAAAGTTGTTTTCAACGATAAAATGCATATTGTAAGTATTTATGACAAGGAAAACGGCAGAGAAATCTTGTGCGGCGCGGGAAATGTTCTTGTTGCCTATGAGGATATTCCCAGAGAATACGAAAACTGGGGAATTAGCAGTTATTACAAGGATAAGCCCACTGTAATCGACAGCGTTGAAAATGAGGAAACGGTGGGATTTGGGAGCTAAAAAGGGAATAAAAATCGAAAGAAGCTACAACAATTCAAAAATCATTCAGACAATTTTGCTTACACGAAACAGCAGTCGTATTGATTTTGATACATATATCGACTGGAAAGAAAAGCAAATTCTGGTGAAAGCACATTTTCCGACAGATGTATATTCAAACAAGGCAACATACGACATTCAGTATGGAACGGTTGAACGTCCTAATCATTACAACACAAGCTGGGACGAAGCGAAATTTGAGGTTTGTGCACATAAATTTGCAGATATGTCACAGCCTGATTACGGCGTAAGCTTAATGAGTGACTGCAAATACGGATATAGGATTTTAGGTAAGGATATGTCTGTAACTCTTTTGAAAAGCGGACTTTATCCCAATCTCGAAGCTGATAAATGCGAGCACATATTTGTTTATTCATTCTATCCTCATAGGGGTGGCCATAGAATTGGTGAAGCTTCAAAAGAGGGTTATAAGCTTAATAATCCTATGATTGCTTATGAAATTGGAAAACAAAGCGGAAGTAGAAAGGACGAATACTCTTTTGTAAAAGCCGATAAGAAAAATATATTTATCGAATCGGTAAAACAAGCAGAAGAAAGCGAAGATATAATCGTAAGATTTTACGATGCTTTCGGAATTAACACGGATTTGACACTTGATTTTGGATTTGAATTTAAAGAAGCATATCTTGCCGATATGAGCGAAAATTCATTGGAAAAACTTTGCGTAAGAGATAATAAGGTTTCGTTAAAGGTTAAGCCTTTTGAAATAGTAACATTAAAAATTATAAGATAGAAACAAAAAGGAGCTAAAAATAATAAGTTTTTAGCTCCAATATTTTATCCGACTTTGGAATCTTTATCTTTAAAAAGGATTGTTATGGTCCAAAGGCCGGCAAGGCCTACAAGGGAGAAGATTATGCGTGCCAAAATTGTTGTCGGACCGCCCAAAACGGAAGAAATAACGTCAATTCCGAACAGACCGACGCAACCCCAGTTAAGAGCACCAATTATAACGAGTATGAGCGCTATTGTATCAATAATCATAAAATTTACCTCCATAGTAATTTTATTTTAATTATTGACAAAAAACAGCTCCATTATGCGTTTTTTTCCATATTTAAATTCAAAAATCTTTCAGCAAACCGTAAGATACGAAAAAGTCATTGCCGTTTAAAGCGTATTCCTTGATTTTCTTGGAAAATTCTGAACTTGTGTTTATGTTTTTTAAATTTTCTCTTGTTGTGTCCCAATTAAAAACAAATTTAATCGTATCGTCTGACTTTTCTTTTTCCACAATGTCAAACATATTTTGAAATTTAATGATATTGCTGTTTTCTGTTAAGAAATTTTTTAGTGTTGAATCCAAAAGCCAAGAATGACAGGTAAATCCTTTGTATTCATATTCGGGATAATATTTTTTGAAAAAGCTTTTCGCTTTTTCTATGGATTTTAAACACAATTCATTTGACAATGAGCCTTCGGCAGGGATATGTATTTCAATCATATCATCGCCTTTTAGAATGTTTTTTGGGGGAATGTCGCAAAGTGCTTTTCCGAAACAAAATTGAAGTCTTCCCAATTTGAAAAGTATCATATTGAGGTGATATTTAAGCCAAATTGTTTCGCCCATAAAAAGCTCGCCTTTAATGTCACTCCACGTATTTGTCCATCTTACCATATCGGCTAAAGTGTCGTACAAAATTTCAAGAGGTATGCCTTTTTCTTCATATTTTTTCTTTAAATTTTCGCAAAAATATAAAAAGGAAAGTAATGTTTCTTTGCCGTCATTTTCGTCATGATAATCTTCTATACAAAGAGTAGCAGGGATATTAATGGTATTTAGCACCGAATAAAATTCATCGTCATATTTTTCCGGAAAATTCAATTTTTTATACCAATATGATATTACTTCTTTTGTATCCATTTTTATGACTCCTTAATTTTCGGTGCTGTCAACATTGTTTTCTTTGTTTGTATCATCTGTTTTTATTCCCAAAAATTCCGTTTTAATAAGTTCTTTTGTTGCTTCCACATCACAAATAACATAAGAAACTTTATTTATATACATAGGCGTATTAGGCATTTCGTAGGTGTGAATCCCTTCTTTTGAAAATGTCTGAACTACGGGAATAAGGTCGAGAACGTTGTAAAGTGCAATGTTTGTTTCCAAATTTTCTTCTATCGCTTTGAATATATCGTCAACTTTTGTTAAAAGCTCTGCATTTAATTTTTGCTCATACAGTGCTTTTATAAAGTTTTGCTGTGCTTCAACTCTTCCCAAGTCTCCTGTAGGGTAAGATCTGAAACGACAAAATTGTTCTGCCTTATTTCCGTCCAAAAGTTGGTAACCCGGTTGTAAGTCGATGTATAATCCTTGATCCGGATCCGAATATTTCATTCTTTGCGGAACATCAATATAAACTCCGCCCAAAATATCTATAATATTTCTAAATCCGTCAGGATGAACTACCGCATAGTAATGAATGGGAAGACCGGTTAATTCCTTAATTTTTGAGATTATGGCATCAACACGTTCGCCTTCCTTTGCGGCAGCATAAACAGCATTAATTTTGTTGTTTTGACTTGAACCTATTGTTACTCTTGTATCTCTTGGAACAGAAAGAACATTACAAGTTTTTCTTTTTGTGTCGATAGAGGCAAGCATAATGGTATCTGTCAAAAGTCCGCCTTTATCGGTCGCCAAAAGAAGCATATTTACTCTGCTGTCGGTAACTTTATCTATTTTTTTTACATCTTTATTTTTAACTACAGGTTGTAGGTAAATATTTGCTGCATTAACACCGCTCATAACGGCAAAAATGCATAGAATTACCGCAACTGTTCTTCTTAAAATTTTAAAAAACAATTTGAAATCCATTTTTTTCTATTCTTCTCCTTTGTTATCTTCGCTGTCGGTTTGTTTTTCTTTTGTAAGAAAAACATTTTGTATTAAATTTGCTGTTTCTTCTTCATTGACAATCATATAGGAACCGCCGCCAATATATTGTGAGCTTGATGGAAGCTGATATGTTTCTATGGAATCAGTCCCAAAGCTTAAAGCAACTTTTGCAAGTCTTACTGCATCGTTTAAGCCGATGTTTGTGTCAAAATCTTTTTTCAATTGTGTAAAAAGTGTCGGTACTTTTAAAACAATTTTCGCATTTACCTTTTGTTCAAAAAGAGCTTTTATAAAAGCTTGCTGTGCTTGTATTCTTCCCAAATCAGCCGTTGCGTATCCACTTCTGAAACGGCAATATTGTTCAGCTTTGTCTCCGTCCAAAAGTTGGTAACCGGGTTGTAAGTCAATGTATAAATCCTGGTCGGGATCGGAGTAGTACATTCTTTGTGGAACATCAAAATAAACGCCTCCCAATGCATCTATAACGTCTCTGAAACCGTCCGGATGCATAATAACATAGTAATCGATTTTAAGCCCTGTAAGTTCTTCAACCTTGTTTATTATTGCGGAGGGACGTTTTTTTTCTTCTTCACTGCCGTAAACGCTGTTTAATTTTCCGTGATTTCCATTTGAAAGTGTTACTCTTGTATCACGGGGAAGTGAAAGAACGTTGACTTTTTTTGTTGCTTTGTTTGTGCTTGCAACCATAATTGTGTCCGTTAAAAGTCCGCCTTTGTCCGTTGCCAAAACAAGAATATTTACGTTACTTCCGGAAAACAATCCTATTCCAACCATTACTATGCAAGCAATAAGGAAGATAAGAATTGCTTTTTTCAATATTTTACCCAAAACTTTAAAAAAAACTTTTGTATCCATAATTATTTCACCGACTTTTTTAAAAATTGTGTTTAAATTCTTCTGATTTATAAATTATAGCACAATGAGGGTAAAAAGTCAATTATTTTCTACAAAATTCTTTTTTATTTGCTTGACTTTTTAATACTAATTTGATATAATGTAATATAAGTATTAACTATTTGTTAAGGAGTGTTTTTATGGATATGACCCTTGTTGTAATGGCTGCCGGAATCGGTTCTCGTTTCGGAGGCGGAATAAAACAGCTTGAACCTGTAGGTCCAAACGGAGAAATAATTATGGATTATTCTGTTTTCGATGCGTTGGAAGCAGGTTTTAATAAGGTCGTTTTTATTATAAGAAAAGATATTGAAAAGGATTTTAAAGAAATCATAGGAAACAAAATTGAAAAAATATGTAAAGTGGAATATGCTTTTCAAGAAATCGATAATTTGCCTGAAGGCTTTGTAAAGCCTGATGACAGAACTAAGCCCTGGGGAACGGGGCAGGCGGTTCTTGCTTGCAAAGGAATTGTAAACGAGCCTTTTGTTGTTATAAATGCAGATGATTATTACGGAAAAGAGGCTTTCAAAAATGTTTATGACTATCTTTTTGAAAAAGAAGATAAAAATGATAGTAATTTTTGTATGGCAGGGTTTATTTTGAAAAATACTTTGAGTGATAACGGTGGTGTTACAAGAGGTATATGTGAGCTTTCGGAAAACAATGACCTTATAAACGTTGTTGAAACTCATAATATTTTGAAAGATGAAAATAAAGCTTATGTTTTAGCTGAAAATAACGAAAAAATCTATTTGGATGAAAATGCTCACGTTTCAATGAATATGTGGGGATTGAGACCGAAATTTATAGAATATTTGGATAGCGGTTTTAAAGAATTTTTGAAAGAAAATATCAACAATCCAAAATCGGAATATCTTGTTCCCATTATCATAGACGAGCTTTTGAAAGAGAAAAAAGCAACCGTTAAATTGCTTCCCACAAATGATAAGTGGTTTGGCGTTACCTATAAGGAAGACAAACAAACTGTTTGTGATGCTATAAACGAGCTTATAAAAAGCGGCGTTTATAAAGAAAAGCTCTATGAGTAAAAAGGTGAGAAAATGGCTTCAAAAGTTAAAGTGAGAATAAAAGACAGATACATTGGTGGGGGAGAACCTGTTTTAATACAGTCAATGACAAGTACAAAAACCGCCGATGTGGAAAAAACCGTTGAACAAATATTATCCCTTGAAAAATGCGGTTGTGAAATTGTTCGTTCAACTGTAAACGATATTGAAAGTGCAAGAGCTATAAAGGAAATAAAGAAAAAAATTCATATTCCTCTTGTTGCGGATATTCATTTCGATTATCGTTTGGCAATAGAAAGTGTAAAAAACGGTATCGATAAAGTGAGGATAAATCCCGGTAATATCGGCAGTGAAGAAAATGTTCGCAAGGTTGTGGAAGTTTGCAAGGAATATGGCGTTCCAATAAGAATAGGTGTAAACGGTGGCTCTTTAGATAAGGAAATTTTGAAAAAGTATGGCGGTGTAACACCGCAAGCTTTGGTTGAGTCCGCAAAAAAAGAAGTTGCTGTTTTGGAAAAATACAATTTTTACGATATTGTTTTGTCGTTGAAAGTTTCCGACACAAATAAAATGATTGAAGCTTATGAAATTGCTTCAAAAGAATTCCCGTATCCTCTTCATATAGGTGTTACGGAAGCAGGTGGGGGAGTTGCTGGCATTGTAAAAAATGCAATAGGTATCGGAACGCTTTTAAGAGAAAATATAGGTGATACATTGCGTGTTTCTTTAAGTGATAACGTGGAAAAAGAGATTGAAGCGGCGAAAGAAATTTTGTCGTCAACAAATACCCGAAAGGAATGGGTTGAGGTTATTTCATGTCCCACGTGCGGAAGAACCGAAATTGATATTATAAAGCTTTCAGACATTGTAAAAAATAAAACCCGTCATATAAATAAACACATTAAGGTTGGAGTTATGGGGTGCGTTGTAAACGGTCCCGGCGAAGCAAAAGACTGTGATGTGGGAATTGCAGGCGGTAAAGGTTGTGCCGTGCTTTTTAAAAAAGACAAAAACGGTGAAACAGAAACAATAGGGAAAATTCCCGAAGATAAAATTGAAGAAATCTTAATTTCTGAAATAGAAAAAATCAGTAAGAACAAATAAGGAGAAGATAAAATGAAAAACGTATTTGACGTATTGAAAGAAAGAGATTTAATTGCTCAAACAACACATGAGGACGAAATAAGAGAACTTTTGGAAAAAGAAGAAGTTACTTTTTATATTGGCTTTGACCCTACTGCAGACAGCTTGCACGTTGGGCACTTTTTGCAGATGGTAGTTATGCGCCACATGCAAAATTACGGCCACAGACCGATTGCTCTTGTCGGTGGTGGTACCGGTACAATCGGAGACCCCAGCGGAAGAACAGATATGCGTAAAATGATGACAATGGAAACAATTGAACATAACTGTGACTGCTTCAAAAAACAGTTGTCAAGAGTTATAGATTTCAGCGATGATAAAGCTATTATGGTAAATAATGCGGATTGGCTTTTGGGACTTAACTATATTGACTTTTTAAGAGATATAGGTGCTTGTTTTTCCGTTAATAAAATGCTTACCGCAGAATGCTTTAAACAAAGATTGGAAAAAGGTCTTTCATTCCTTGAATTTAACTATATGCTTATGCAAAGCTACGATTTCTTAATGATTAATCGTAAATATGACTGTAAAATCGAGCTTGGCGGTGATGACCAATGGAGCAATATTTTGGGTGGTATCGAGCTTTGCAGACGTAAAGACCAAAAACAGGTTTACGGTATGACATTCAGACTTTTGACTAATTCAGAAGGTAAGAAAATGGGTAAAACAGCAAGTGGTGCCGTATGGCTTGACCCTGAAAAAACATCACCTTACGATTTCTACCAGTATTGGGTAAACGTTGGAGATGCAGACGTTATAAGATGTTTGAAAATGCTTACATTTGTTCCTATGGAAGAAATAAGAGAAATGGAAAAATGGGAAGGTGCTCAGCTTAACGAAGCAAAGAGAATTTTGGCTTATGAAGTTACAAAGCTTGTTCACGGTGAAGAAGAGGCTAACAAGGTTAGAGATGCTGCAATAGCGATATTCAAAAACGGTGGTGTTTCCGCAGATATGCCCACAAAGACATTGGAAGGCTTTGCAGGTGAAATGAGCGTTCTTGATGTTTTGTGCACAACAGGTATTTTGCCGTCAAAGGGTGAAGCAAGACGTCTTATTCAACAGGGCGGTCTTACAATAAATGATGAAAAAATAACAGATGTAAATAAAGTTATAACAAACGATGATTTTAAAGATGGAGAAATGATTGTTAAAAAAGGTAAAAAATCATTCTTCAAAGTTATTTTGTAAAAAAAGTTTAACAAATAAAAAATAGTGTTGCAAGTTAGCAACACTATTTTTTTACATATTTTATTCAAGCTCGAAAGCACCTGTATAAAGTCTGTAATAAACACCTTTTTGAGCAATAAGCTCTTCGTGATTACCTTTTTCGATTATTCTTCCTTGGTCAAGAACCATAATAACATCTGAATTTTTAACAGTTGAAAGACGGTGTGCAATAACAAATACCGTTCTGCCTTTCATAAGCTTATCCATACCTTTTTGTACAATGCTTTCCGTATGAGTATCGATTGAAGAAGTAGCTTCGTCCATAATCATAACGGGGGGGTCTGCAACTGCCGCTCTTGCAATTGCAATAAGCTGTCTTTGACCTTGTGAAAGGTTGGAACCGTTATTTGTAAGAAGTGTGTTGTAGCCGTCGGGAAGTCTTGTTATGAAATCGTCGGCACCAGCCAATTTAGCTGCATTTTTGCATTCTTCTTCTGTTGCGTCAAGCTTACCGTAACGAATATTATCCATAACAGTACCTGTGAAAAGGTTGGTATCCTGCAAAATTATGCCCAAAGAACGGCGTAAATCGGATTTTTTGATTTTGTTTATGTTAATTCCGTCATAACGTATTTTTCCGTCTGCAATGTCGTAAAATCTGTTTATAAGGTTTGTGATTGTTGTTTTACCGGCACCTGTTGCACCTACAAAAGCAACTTTTTGACCGGGATTTGCATAAACGCTTACATCGTGTAAAACCGTTTTATCTTCTGTATAGCCGAAATCAACGTTTGCCATTCTTACGTCACCTAAAAGCTGAGTATAGGTAACTGTTCCGTCACCGTGAGGATGTTTCCAAGCCCACATTCCGGTACGTTTATTTGTTTCTGTAATATTTCCGTCTTTATCCTTTTTGGCATTAACCAATGTAACATATCCGTTGTCTTCTTCCGCAGCTTCGTCCATAAGATTGTAAATTCTTTCGGCACCTGCTAAGCCCATAACAATTGAGTTAATCTGTTGTGAAAGCTGGTTGATATTTCCCGTAAACTGCTTTGTCATATTAAGAAACGGAATTACAATACTAATACTGAATCCGAGACCTGAAATACTGAAGTTTTTAATTCCCGAAAGAATGAAAAGGCCACCTACAACCGCAACAATAACATAAAGAATATTACCGATGTTTTGGTTTATAGGTCCCAAAATGTTGGCATAAGCGTTAGCTCTGTAGCTGTCTTCGCAAAGCTGGTCATTAATCTTGTCAAAGTCTTCAACGCATTTTTCTTCGTGGTTGAAAACTTTAACAACCTTTTGACCGTTCATCATTTCCTGAATGTAGCCTTCTGAACGTCCGAGAGACTTTTGCTGTTTCATAAAGTATTTGGCTGAACCGCCACCAACCTTTTTAGTTACAAACATCATTGCAACAACACCCAAAAGGAGTACACAAGTCATAAAGAAGCTGTAATAAAGCATAATGAAAAATACGCATATTACAACGGATCCTGCTCTTAAAAGCGACGGCAACGACTGTGAAATAAGCTGACGGAGTGTGTCAATATCGTTGGTGTAATGACTCATTATGTCACCGTGTTTGTGTGTGTCGAAATATTTTATCGGCAAATTTTGCATACTGTCAAACATTTTGCATCTCATTTTCGACAAAAAGCCTTGTGTAATATATGCCATAAGCTGAGCATTTACGACAACGGCAATAAGTGCGATAATGTATAGCACTACCAAAAACATTATGTTTGGTATAAGGTCATGAAAAGCGGAAGACCAATCACCGGAAACTTGCCATTTTTCAATAACTTGAATAACTCTTTGTATCAAAACATCGGGTACTGCAGCCGTTACTGCGGCAAAAAGTATGCAAAATGCGGTTAAAGGTGCAAGTACGGGATAAAATTTAAACAAATCCTTAACTACACGACCGAAAGTGTTTTTGTTGAACTTTTTCTTCTTATTCATTTTCGTCCCCTCCGTTCGTCTGTTGTTCAAAAATTTCACGATACATATCACAGCTCTTCATAAGCTCGTCATGTGTTCCCAAAGCTCCGACAGTACCGTTTTCCATAACGATAATCATATCGGAATCCTGTACGGAAGCAATACGTTGTGCAATTATAATTTTTGTTGTTTCGGGAATGAATTTTTTGAACTCATTTCTGATTAATGCGTCTGTTTTTGTGTCAACGGCACTTGTTGAGTCGTCTAAAATAAGAATTTTAGGTTTTTTAAGCAATGCTCTTGCAATACAAAGTCTTTGCTTTTGTCCGCCGGAAACGTTTGTACCGCCTTGTTCGATGTATGTGTCGTAGCTGTCGGGGAAGCTTTCTACAAAGCTGTCTGCTTGTGCCATTCGACATGCTTCTTTTATTTCTTCGTCTGTTGCATTTTCATTTCCCCATTTTAAATTGTCTTTTATTGTGCCGGAGAAAAGAACGTTTTTCTGCAATACCATTGCAACCGAGTCTCTTAAAGCTTTTACATCGTAGTCTTTAACGTCAACACCGCCAACCTTAACACTTCCTTCGGTTGTGTCGTAAAGTCTGGCAATAAGTTGAACAAGTGAAGATTTACTTGAACCGGTACCACCGATAATACCAACGGTCATACCCGATTTAATATTCAAATTGATATTTGAAAGTGCATATCTTTTAGCTTTTTTGGAATATTTAAAGCTTACGTTTTCAAATTGAACGGAACCGTCTTTTACATTTGTTATGCTGTTTTCTTTTTCAACAAGTGTAGGAGTTTCGTCCAAAACTTCACAAATACGTTTCATAGATTCTGCAGACATTGTAATCATAACATAAATCATTGAAAGCATCATAAGTGACATAAGTATTTGCGTACCGTAGGTAAGCATTGCGGAAATTTGTCCCACATCAACAGTAGCTCCTTGACTTGAAATAGCCATCTTTGAGCCTATGAAAAGAACAAATACTGTGTTAAAGTACATACAAAGCTGCATAAGAGGCTGATTCATTGCAACGATTCTTTCAGCTTTTGTAAAGTCTTGTCTTATGTCTTCTGCAGCATGAGCAAATTTTCCTTTTTCGTGTTCTTCTCTGGAAAATCCTTTTACAACACGCATTCCTCTAACGTTTTCTTCAATAGATTCGTTAAGAATATCGTATTTTTTAAATACTCGTTTGAATGCGGGCATAGCATTACGACCTACCATGTAGAGTCCAAAGCCCAAAACGGGTATTATAATAACGAAAGATGTAGCCAATGCTCCGCCCATAATGTAAGCCATGGTAACGGAAAAAATAAGCATAAGCGGACTTCTTATCGCTGTACGAATAATCATCATGTATGCCATTTGAACGTTGGAAACGTCTGTTGTCATACGTGTGACAAGAGATGATGAGGAAAATTTGTCGATATTTTCAAAAGAAAAATCTTGTATTTTTTTCATCATATCCTTTCTCAAGTTTTTAGCAAAGCCGGTTGAAGCTTTGGAGCAGGTAAGACCTGCGAGCATACCGAATAAAAGAGAAACGCAAGCCATAACTATCAAAAATCCACCGATTTTCAGAACTTCATTCATGGCTGTTCCGTCTTTTATCTTGTTTACCAAATCAGCCGTTATAAATGGTATTAATGTTTCGATAACAGCTTCTCCGATAATAAAAATAAGCGTCAGGATAGTCGCTTTTTTGTACTCCCTTACGCAACCGTAAAGTTTTTTTATCATTTTTTTCTCTCCTTTCAAAAAAAGCACTGTCTGTAGTGCGTAATATTTATTTTACCACTTTTTAGAAAAAAAGTCAATATATATTTGTTGAATTTTCTGTGTAGATTTCGTGAAAATTCGTTTGCTCGCATTTGTATTTTAAAGGTGTTGTTCCCACGATTTTTTTAAATGTGTTTATAAAATTGGAGCAGTCATCAAAACCGCAATAATAACAAGCTTCTGTTACGGTTGTGCCGTTTTTTAGCATAATTTTAGCGTTACTTATTCTTACATTTTTTATGTATTGGTAAATTGTCATTTGAGTATATTTTTTGAATACCCTTGAAAGATACGTAACGGAACATTTGGAAAGCTTTGATAATTCTTCCAATGAAAGCTTTTTGTCGTAATTTTCAAAAATGTATTCCATAGTTCTTTTTACAATATCGGGAATGTTTGAATTTGTGGGATTTTCTTTTTGTATGGTGTAAAAATCGTTGCACATTAAAATTATGTTTAACAAAAAAGAAAACAATTGGATTTCGTTTTTATTGTCGTTTAACATAACAATAATTTTTTCGCAAAGGTCCGATAAAATTTTTTTGTGGTAAATATCGGGTAAAATATAGTTGATTTTTTTATCGGAATTGTCTGTGAGAAAATGAAGAAAGTTGTTATAATCGCAAAAATCATTGAAAAACGAAATCGGAATATGTATGTCTATATATTTATGAATACCGGCTCTGAAAAATCGTCCGAAATGAATTTCATCAGGACGAAAAAATAAAATTCCGTTTTTTTCCGTATTAATGATTTTGTTGTTTACCACAGCACCCAAGCCGTCGGACATAAGAATACTTATTTTGTATGTATCGTATACAACTATTGTTGAGTCTGTTTGTTTGTGTTCTTCTTCCACATAAACAACCTTAAATTCTTCTTTGCAATTCAAAAGCTTTATGTTTTTTTCTTTTGTCATTTTTATCACCTTTAAAGTTTAATGTTTTCATATTTTTTGTGTTGGTATTCCATATAAATTCAGAAAAATATGTGTTATTATATAATTAAAAGCAAGATGTCCCGCGTCTCTATGGGCGGC
>CAYPIJ010000040.1:0-13309 GCA_964410755.1 uncultured Oscillospiraceae bacterium
AGATGAACTCTACAAAAGCAAAACGATTGATGAAATTTGCTTAAAAAGAGATTGGTATAAAGTAAGAATTTGCCCAAACGGATATGAAAGTATCGAGGAATTTTATTTTGTTTATGATATTAAACTAAATCTGTAAAAACGCATTTGATAACTAACATTATTTATATGATTGTATGGAAATTGACTTTTAATGAAAAAATATGCACCCCTTATTTTGGGTGCATATTTTATAAAATTATTAATCTTCGATTGTCCAGTCAATAGGAGTTTGACCTGTTTTTTTCAAAAAGTCGTTTGCTTGCGAAAAATGTTTGCAACCGAAAAATCCTCTATATGCCGACAATGGGCTCGGATGTGGTGCTTTTAAAACAAAATGACGAGGATTGGTTATAAGCTTTCCTTTTTCCTGTGCATTGCTTCCCCAAAGCATAAAAACAATGGGTTTTTGGTGGTTGTTTAAAAGTTTTATTACTTCGTCGGTGAAAATTTCCCAACCGCAACCTCTATGGGAATTTGCTTCACCTTTTCTTACGGTAAGAACGTTGTTGAGAAGTAAAACTCCGTTTTTTGCCCAACTTTCCAAACAACCATGAGATGGGATTTTAAAACCGATGTCATCATGCAATTCTTTATATATATTAAGAAGTGACGGCGGAATTTGTATCCCCTTTTTCACCGAAAAACTAAGGCCATGTGCTTGTCCTTCCTCATGGTAGGGGTCTTGACCGATAATAACCACCTTTACATTTGAATATGTAGTGTATTTTAAAGCATTAAAAATATCGTACATATCGGGATAAACCGTATAGCCCGTATACTGCTCCACCAAAAATGAATGCAATGTAAGATAGTAAGGTTTATCAAATTCTCCTCTAAGTAAAATATCCCATTCGTTATCAAATTTCACCATAAAACATAACTCCTTTATGTAGAGGTATTGAAATTTACTTAATAAACTTCAATACCTTTTAAATTTTTTATTTAATCTTGTTTTCTTTTAATTTCCAAATTTCTTTTGCGTAAGCACGGATTGTTTCGTCCGAAGAAAATCTTCCTGCTTTTGCAATGTTGTTTGCCGACATTTCAAGCCATTTTCTATGGTCGTGTTTGTATGTCATAAGAGCTTTTTTCATTGTTTCCGTGTATGCGTTAAAATCTTCAAGTACAAAATATTCGTCATTTTGTGATACCAAAGAATCATAAATAGGTCTGAATTCACCTTCATTGCAATCGGGATAAAAATTCGTGCAAAGAGTATCCAAAATACGTTTGATTTTGTAATTTGAGTTATAAACATTGGCACTGATGTAGTCGTTGTTTTTATAATGTGCAAGAACCTGTGCAACGCTCAAGCCGAATGTGAAAATGTTTTCGGGTCCAACCGCTTCCGCAATTTCAATGTTGGCACCGTCCATTGTTCCCACAGTTACAGCACCGTTAAGCATAAATTTCATATTACTTGTACCGGAAGCTTCTTTTGAAGCTGTTGAAATTTGCTGTGAAATATCTGCTGCGGGGAAAATATGCTGTGCAAAGGAAACGTTGTAGTTTTCAAGGTATACAACTTTTATAATGTCCTTTGTATCGGGGTCGTTATTAACAAGGTTTGCAACACTGTTGATATATTTTATAACAAGCTTTGCGTAAGCATATCCCGGTGCCGCTTTTCCGCCGAACATAAATGTTGTTGGCTGATAATCGCCATTCGGATTTTCTTTTATGGAAAAATACGTATCCATAATTTGGAAAGCCTTCAAAAGCTGACGTTTATACGCATGAATACGTTTAACCTGAATATCGAAAACAGTATTCGGGTCAATTTCAATGCCCTGTTTGTTTTTAATAAATTCGCTTAAACGTTTTTTGTTTTCAAATTTAATTTTGTCAAGCTCATTCAAAAACTTATCGTCTTGGCAAAAGCCTTTTTCAGCAAGTTCTTTAAGCTTTAAAGGTTCATTAATAAATTTGTCTCCTATGCTTTTGGTAATAAGCTTTGTCAAGCCCTCGTTTGAGTCAACAAGCCATCTTCTGTGTGTAATTCCGTTTGTTTTGTTGTTGAACTTTTCCGGTGTTGTCATATAATAATCATGGAAAAGCTCATTTTTCAAAATTTCAGAATGAACAGCGGCAACTCCGTTTACGCTGTGGCTTCCAACAATGCTCATATTCGCCATATTTACAACATTTCCCTGAATAATAGCCATATAGGAAACTTTGCCCGAGTCGCCGGGATAAATTGAGTAAAGCTCATCGCAAAGACGTCTGTTTATTTCTTCCGTAATCATAAAAATTCTGGGAAGAAGTGTTTTATACATATCTATGGGCCATTTTTCAAGTGCTTCCGGCATTATGGTGTGGTTTGTATAGGAAAGGGTATTTGTGGTTATATACCACGCTTCGTCCCAACCTAAATTATGCTCATCGACCAGCACTCTCATAAGCTCCGGTACACAAAGAGCAGGGTGTGTATCGTTTATATGAATGGAAACATATTTATGCAAATCCTTTATGTCGTTTCCGTTTTTAAGATAGGAACGAATAATGGAATGTATTCCTGCACAAACAAAGAAATATTGCTGTTTTAAACGCAAAAGCTTATTTGTGTAATTTGAATCGTCCGGATAAAGTACGTCTGAAATTGCATGAACACTCTGACGATATTCCACGGCACTTGAATATTCACCTCTTGAAAACTTATGAAAATCAAAACTGCCTTCTTTAGGCTCGGCACTCCACAAACGAAGTGTATTTACAACGTTGTTTCTGTAGCCCAAAATAGGGGTATCGTAAGGAACGGCAATTACAGGGTCGTAGTTTTTGTGAACAAAAACACATCTTCCGTCTATATACTGCATTTCAACTTCACCGTAAAAAGGTACTTCCACACAGTCCTCGGATTTTCTTGTTTCGTAAATATTTTCCATATTAAGCCAGTTATCGGCTTCTTCAACCTGATAGCCATCAACGATTTTTTGTTTGAAAAGACCGTGTTTGTAACGAATACCGTTACCGTGACCTGCATAAGCGCAAGCCGCCAAAGAATCCAAGAAGCAAGCGGCAAGTCGTCCCAAACCTCCGTTACCCAAACCTGCATCGGGTTCAATGTGCATAACTTTGAAAATGTCAAAGCCCAAATCATTGAGAACAACTTTCATATCTTCAAAAATATCGAGACCGGACATATTTTTTCTCAGTGCTTTTCCCATAAGAAATTCAAGAGAAAAATAATATATCTGTTTCACGTTGTTTTCCTTGTAGTATTTTTTTGTTTTAACCCATTTTTTACCTACAAGCTCTTTTATGAGATTGCCCAAAGCAAAATACATATCTCTTTCCGTCGCTTCTTCCAAAGAAACGTTCCTTATTCCTTCAAGTTTGTCTATAAGAAGAGATTTAAACTTTTCTTGTGAAGCATTAAGCTTACTTTCTGTAGTGGGTGCTTCAACTTTTTTTGCTGCCGTCTTCTTTTTTACGGCAGATTGATTTTCTTTTTTCATTTTTTTATTTTCCTTTCTTTTAGTCCTCTTTTAATTTTACCACAGCATAAGACATTGGTGGCATAAGCAAGCCGTATTTGTTAAAAACCGTTTCTTCCTTTGAAAAAACAAGTTTTTCGATGTTTTTCATTTCAAAAAATCGACTTTTTCCTTTGTTGGTTACAAAAACAAGCTTTCCTCTTTTAAAAGAAACGGCCGTATCATCACCATACAAAGGCTTTAAAGGTGAAGAAAAATCTTCCTTGTATTTTGTTTTTAATGATGTTATTTTTTTGTGAAATTCAAGGATTTCTTCATCTTCTTTTCCGTAAGGAAACGTAAGGCGGTTATAAGGGTCCTTAAAACCTTGTAGTCCAACCTCGTCACCGTAATATATGCAAGGTATTCCGGGAAGTGTAAACTGCAGAAAAACGCACATTTTAAGTTTCTCTTTTGCTTTTTCAAAGTCTCCCTTGCTCATTTTCCACGTTCCCTGCTTTTTCCCTTCAACAGCCTTGTTGTTCAAAGCCGTTATTGCTCGCATCGTATCGTGAGTGCCTACAAAATTCATTAAAACGTCTATTGCAGGCTGTGGATAATTTTCCAAAATATCCGTTATTCCTTTCAAAAAGTCTTTACCGCTTATTTTTAAAGCATAATCCAAAATTAGATTTTTAAAAGGGTAATTCATAACGGAATCAAGCTGTTTTCCAAGTAAATATCGCCTTTTCACGCCATAGCTTTCCTTTGTGGTTGCGTCCTCCCAAACCTCACCCAAAATAAGGGAATCGGGATTTATTTTTTTAACGCTTTCTCTGAATTTATCTATAAAACCGTCGGGAAGCTCGTCGGCAACATCAAGTCGCCAGCCCATTATTCCGAAATCGTTCCAAAATTTTACAACACCGTTTTCTTTGTTTGTTATAAAATCCAAGTAACTTTCGTCAAGCTCGTTTACATTGGGCAGTGTTTCAAATCCCCACCAACATTCATATTTCGACTTGTCGTAAGAAGTGAAATTGTACCAGCTTCTATATGGTGAATTGTCGCTGTTGTAAGCGCCCAAAGAATCGTAGTGACTGTATTTGTTAAAATATATGCTGTCGTCTCCCGTGTGAGAAAAAACGCCGTCCAAAATTATTGCAATGCCCCTTTTCTTCGCCTCTTTACATAACGTTGAAAAAGTTTCGTTTGTTCCCAAATAGGGGTCAATATTTTTGTAGTTTGCTGTGGAATATCTATGATTTACCGAACTTTCAAATATGGGATTTAAGTATATTATCCCAACATTAAGACTTTTCAAATAATCCAAACGAGATATTATTCCGTCAAGATTTCCCAAAAAGAAGTCGTTTGCAATGTAGTTTTTCGTGTCGTAAATATATTCGGGAATATCTTCCCAATTTTCGTGTATTTTTCGTTTAGATACTGTTTGTGGAATTTTATATGAGGTATCTCTTTTGAAACGGTCGGGAAAAATTTGATACATAATTTTCCCTTTAGCCCATTTCGGAGTTTGAAATTCTTTGTCATATACCGTAAGTTGCCATAAAGGAAGTGTGTTATCTTCTTTGAAATTTCCGCAATCGTTTTTACCTATTATTTCACCGTTTTCAGTTGATATTACAAAATAATAGTAATATATTCCCGTGTCATTAAAGCTGAAGCTTTTGGAAAATTTATGATATTCGTTTTCAAAGCCGTCATAATTGAAATAATGCTCGCAAAAAAATTTTTCGTCTTTTTCAAAAACAATTTTTACGTTATTTATGAAAACACCGCTTTTTGCAAAAACACAAAAAGTCACTTCTTCACGGTCTTTAACAGCACCGAATGGATTTTTGTATTTTTCGCTTTTTGAATTGAATTTTATTTCCAATTTTTTCCCTTCCTTTACTCTCGTATATAAATTATTATATACTATTTTTCCCCAATTGTCAAGGAAATAACCGTGATTTGACAAATTTTGACTGAATACTTGTGTGCAACTTCAACAAGTTTACAATGCTGTTTTTGTAGCAGACGTAAAAAATATTCAAATTTCACAAAAACTATTTATTTTTTCAAAAAAATATAGTATAATATAACAAAAGTATATCAATCGACATAATGTAATTTTATTTTCATTGTTTTTGTGTTATACTTTATAAATAAATTCGGCGCATTGCACGGAAAGGAATGATTGTAAAATTGAAAAAAACATATAAAAACAACAATATTATTGACACATCTTTTTCACAGTATGTTTTTCACGAAGGAACAAGCTGTGAAGCCTACAATTTTTTAGGTGCACATCTCACAAAAGAAAATGACTGCGTGTTCCGTGTGTGGGCGCCCCATGCAAAAAAAGTTTTTGTAACAGGCGATTTTTGCGATTGGGATTATCATCGATATGAAATGAAAAAATTAACCGACAGTGGCGTATATGAATGTGTTATCGAAGGTATTTCGGAATTTTGCGTCTATAAGTATGTAATTGAAACAAGGGACGGCAGAGAAATTTTGAAAGCCGACCCTTATGCCTTTCATGCCGAAACACGACCGGGCACTGCCTCAAAAGTGTACGACATTGAAAAATACAAATGGAACGACAAAAAGTGGCTTGAAAATCGTAAGGAAGCACCTTACAACAAACCCGTCAACATTTATGAATTTCATTTCGGCTCTTGGAAAAGGTATGAAGACGGAAATAATTTTTCCTATAAAAAAATTGCGGAAGAGCTTATTCCCTATTTAAAGGAAATGAATTACACTCACGTTGAAATTATGCCCATAACGGAATACCCCTACGATAAATCCTGGGGCTATCAGGTTACAGGCTATTACGCTCCCACATCTCGTTACGGTGAGCCTTGCGACTTTATGTATTTTGTTGACAAATGCCACCAAAACGGAATAGGTGTTATTTTGGATTGGGTTCCGGCACATTTTCCAAAAGACGAATTCGGACTTTACGAATTTGACGGGGATTTCTGCTATGAATATTCCGATCCTTTAAAAAGAGAGCATAACGACTGGGGCACAAGAATTTTCGACTATGAAAAGCCCGAGGTTATATCCTTTTTGGTTTCCAATGCTTGCTATTGGTTTGAAAAATACCATGCAGACGGCTTGAGAGTTGATGCTGTTGCTTCAATGCTTTATCTTGACTACGGTAAAAAAGACGGTGAATGGAGAGCCAACAAATATGGCGAAAACGGCAATCTGGAAGCAATTGAATTTTTCAAAAAGCTCAATACAACGGTTTTTGAAAAGTATAAAGGAATTCTTATGATAGCCGAAGAATCAACAGCATGGCCAAAGGTAACATATCCGGTGCATGAAGGTGGTTTGGGCTTTAATTACAAGTGGAATATGGGCTGGATGAATGACACATTGGATTATTTAAAAACGGATCCGTATTTCAGAAAAGGCGTTCACAATAATCTTACCTTTTCTCTTACTTATGCGTTTTCCGAAAATTTTATTCTTCCCCTTTCCCACGATGAGGTTGTTCACATGAAAGGCTCACTTTTGAATAAATCACCCGGTGACGAAAATGTTAAACTTGCAAATTTAAGGGCATATATTGCATATATGTATGCACATCCCGGAAAAAAACTTCTTTTTATGGGTGGCGAGCTTGCACAGTGGAGCGAATGGAATGAAGAAAGTCAGCTTGATTGGCACATTTTGGAAGAAAAAAGTCATAAAAAGTATCACAATTTCATAAAATCATTAAATGGGTTTTACAAAAAAGAGCCTGCTCTTTGGGAAAACGACAATTCCTGGGAAGGTTTTGATTGGGCAAGCTGTGACGATTGCAACAACAACATAATATCCTTTTTCAGAATAGATAAAAAAGGCAACAAGCTTTTGTGCGTTTGCAATTTTTCTTCCGTAAGACAGCCCGACTATAAGCTGGGCGTTCCCAACAGAGGAAATTACACACAAGTTTTTTCTTCAAACGACAAAGAATTTGGCGGTGACGGAACGGGAAACACTGTTTTGAAAACAAAAAGCGGAAAATATCACGGACAAAAACAATATATCGAGCTTGATATTCCGCCTTTTTCCACAATATATATTTACAAAAAGAAAATACGAACAAGAAAGGAAAATAAAAAATGATCAGAAAAAAAGAAATGGTCGCAATGCTTCTTGCAGGCGGTGCAGGAAACAGGCTGTATGTACTTACAAAAGAAAGAGCAAAACCCGCTGTACCCTTTGGGGGAAAATATAAAATTATAGATTTTCCGATTTCCAACTGTGTAAATTCCGGTATAGATACAATAGGCGTTTTAACTCAATATCAGCCACTTGAACTTAACGCTTACATCGGAAACGGTCAACCCTGGGATTTAGACAGAATGTACGGCGGTATTCATATCTTACCGCCATATATGGCGGGAAAAACAGGTCAATGGTATAAGGGAACCGCAAATGCCATTTACCAAAATTTACATTTTATAGAGCAATACCAACCGAAATATGTTTTAATACTTTCCGGTGACCATATTTACAAAATGGATTATGCAAAAATGCTTGACTACCACAAAGAAAAGGGAGCAGACATTACAATTGCGGTTTTGAATGTAACCATGGAAGAAGCTTCCAGATTCGGAATACTTAACACAAATCCCGATAATTCCGTTTATGAATTTGAAGAAAAACCGGAACATCCAAAATCCACAAACGCATCTATGGGAATTTACATTTTCAATTACGATGCTTTGAAAAAATATCTTGTGCAGGACGAGGAAAATCCCGAATCTTCCAATGACTTTGGAAAAGACGTTATACCGGCAATGCTCAACGACAACAAAAAAATCTTTGCATATCCTTTCGAGGGATACTGGAAGGACGTGGGAACAATAGATTCCTTGTGGGAAGCAAATATGGACTTGTTAAATCCAAAACTTCCACTTGAGCTTTCCGACCCCGATTGGAGAATATATTCACGTCATACAGACACTATTCCACATTACGTTGACAGCGGTGCTTTAATTAAAAACTCCATGGTTTCCTCCGGTTGCGAAATTTACGGTGATGTGAATTACAGTGTTCTGTTTTCCAACACAACCGTTGAACAAGACAGTGAAATCAATTACAGTGTTGTTATGCCAAACGTTAAAATAGGGAAAAATGTTTCAATAAATTACGCCATTATAGCCGACGATTGTGTTATTGAAGACGGAGCTGTTATCGGAAACGCACCTGAAAAATGCAACAACGGAGAATGGGGTATCGCAGTTGTGGGCAGAGGCTCGGTTATTAAATCGGGTCAAGTTGTAAAAGCAAAAGAAATAGTATAGGGGGATATTTAAAATGAATGCTTTCAGTTTAATTTTTTCCGATTCATTTACAGATGAAAGAATCGGAGAGCTTACGGCAAAAAGAAATCTTGCATCAATACCGTTCGGAGGCAGATATCGTCTTATCGATTTTATGCTTTCTTCCCTTGTAAATGCCTCAGTTTTCAGCGTTGGTGTTATAACAAGAGGAAACTACAATTCCCTTATGGACCACTTGGGAAGCGGTAAAGATTGGGATTTGGACAGAAAAAACGGTGGTTTAAAAATTCTTACGCCATATTTCGATTCCAACAACAGAAACGTAAAAAACAGAATGGACGCACTTATAAGCGTGAGAACATACATTAAAAACGCAAAAGAAGATTACTGTATTTTAACGGACGGTAACTGCATTTGCAACATAGATTTTAAGTCTGTTTTGGATACTCACATCGAAAAAAATGCCGATATTACCTGTCTTTACAGAACGGCAAAAATTCGTGAGGGCGAAACGGAAATAGTTGTTACAACAGGCGGAAAAATCGTTGATGCACTTTATCATCTCGACTCTTCAAACGAAGAAAAAGACGTAATTTTAAAAACCTACGTTATTAAAAGAACACTTCTTTTGGAGCTTATCGACAAAGCCATAACATTCGGCTGGGACGATTTGGATAGGGATTTCATTGCAAAATCTTGCAAAAATTCCAACATTTACGCCTATAAAATCACAGGTTTTTGCAGAGTTGTAAGAGACATTAACGACTATTACGAAGCAAATACCGCACTTTTAAATAAAGACGTGAGAACAGAGCTTTTAAGATCTGGATACGGTGTTTACACCAAAATTAAAAACAGCGTTCCCACGGTTTACGGCGAAAATTGCCACGTTTCAAACAGCATTATTGCCGACGGCTGCAAAATTGACGGAATTGTTGAAAACAGCGTTTTGTTCAGAGGTACAGTTGTAAAAGAAGGTGCAATTGTAAGAAATTCCATTATTATGCAAAATTCCGTTATAAACGAAAATTGCGTTTTAACAAATGTTATATCCGATAAAAACATAGAAATAAGCAGAGACAAGGTTTTAACCGGTTATTCATCATTGCCCTTTGTAATTTCAAAGGGAACAAAAATATAGAAAAATTCAGTGCTTGAAAGGAGTAATATACTATGAAAATACTTTACGTTGCGGCAGAAGCAACTCCTTATGTTAAGGTTGGTGGATTGGCAGACGTTATGGGAGGTTTGCCAAAAGAACTTTGCGCTATAGGCGAAGATGCAAGAGTTGTAATTCCCCTTTATTCCCAAATAAAAGAAGAACTTAAAAACGAAATGACATTTATCGCATCAATAGGTGTACCTTTGGGCTGGAGAATGTCCTATTGCGGAATTTTCACCGCACAAAAAAACGGTGTAACCTACTATTTTGTAGATAATGAGCAATATTTCAAACGTAACGGAATTTACGGTGAATTTGACGATGCGGAAAGATTTGCTTTCTTTTCAAAAGCAGTTTTGGAAATTCTTAACCACGTTGAATTTTACCCCGATATTATAAATGCCAACGATTGGCACACAGCACTTGTTCCCCTTTATCTTAACGCATTTTACAGAAATATCCCTGCTTATGCAAACATTAAAACGGTGCTTTCCATTCACAACATAGAATTTCAAGGAAAATACGACCCTCTTATTTTGGGTCACGTTTTGGGACTTGATGTAACCTACAGAGACATTTTTATGTATGACGGTTGCCTTAATATTTTAAAAGCAGGTATCGAATCTGCAAATATCGTTACAACAGTAAGCAAAAATTATGCACAGGAGATTTTGGACCCCTATTTTTCCCACGGCTTGCACAACATTTTAGAGCCAAGAAAATACAAGCTTTGCGGTATCGTAAACGGAATAGATACAGATGCTTTCAATCCGAAAACAGACGAAAATGTATACCATAAATACGACTACAAGTCTATCCGTTTCAAAACAAACAACAAAACAGAGCTTCAAAAGGAAATGGCACTTGAAGTCGATGCCAAAAAGCCTCTTATCGGTATGGTAACACGTCTCACCGACCAAAAAGGCATGGATTTAATCAGAGACGTTATGCATGAAATCGTGAAGCTTGACGTTCAGCTTGTTGTTTTGGGAACAGGCTATCCCGAATATGAAAATATGATGCGATATTGGGAAAATACCTGTCACGACAAGGTTAGAGGAATAATTAAATTTTCCAATGCTTATGCATCAAAAATTTACGCAAGTGCCGATTTGTTCCTTATGCCGTCAAAATCCGAGCCTTGCGGTTTGGCTCAAATGATAGCAATGCGTTACGGCACAGTTCCAATTGTTCATACGGTTGGCGGTCTCGGTGAAACTGTAAAAGCTTTCAATCCTCAAACGGGAGAGGGCAACGGCGTTACTTTCCAGTCCTATAATGCATGGGATATGCTCGACGCAATCAACCGAGCTTTAAGCCTCTACCACAATAAAGATTTGTGGAGAACTTTAAGGAAAAACGCAATGAATACCGACTTTAGCTGGAGCGTAAGTGCAAAAGAATACCAAAAAATTTACGAAGATTTGTTGCAACAATAAACTAAAAATCTCAATATAAATACCACGTTTGAATATCTCAAACGTGGTATTTTTAATTCATTTCTTTAATTTTATTTCACAATTTCAGCTTCACATATCGGGATCATTCCGCCAAGACTGTCCTAAACCATAACTTTTGCGTTTGTGTAATCTTTTGTTGTTGTGAAAATAACATCTTCACCGTTGTAAACTTTCGGTTCTTCCATTCCAACAAATGTGTCACCCTTGTATAACCCAAGAATTACAGTGTTTCCTTTTTCAATGTTTATCGGCTTAACCGTAAAGGTCTTTCCGTCTTCGGAAACTGTCGTTTGCGTTCCCTCGAATTTAACAATATTGATTACATATTCGCTGTCAGCAAATCCCTCTACATTACCTTTCATAAGTACAACTTTTGTTTCACTGTCTGAAAGCTTAATATCTTCTGCTTTGTCTTTCATCATCGTAACTTTTGTGTTGCCGGTTACCAATTTAAGTGTACCGCTCGAAAATCCCGCTGTCAATGAAATTGAGCCTGTCTTTTTCGGCACATAAATCGTATATTCTCTCGTTTTGGGAGCAAATTCCACATCCCATTGTCCCACATTCGTTTTTAAAGTATCAATTTTAGCAAATTCTACAATCTTTATCGTTTTTGTGTCAGAAATTCCGCTTCCGTCTTTTGCCTTTGCTGTAATAGTTACAATTCCCGTTGCTTTCGGTGTGAGTATTCCGTCTTGTGAAATCGTTGCAATTTCTTCGTTATCTACAGACCATTCAACTTCTTTGTTTGTGGCAAAATCGGGAGTTATTTCTGCTGTATAATTCACATCGCCTTTTGCTAAAATAATCGTATCGTCACCTTTAATTTCAATACTTTCAACAGGCTTTGCCGCAATTTCAAGCTCACCGTTTATAATATAATCAAAGCCACATTCATCGTTACCTATAACCATACTGTCAGCCGTAACTTCGATTGAAACGCTTTGAGGTGAAAGGTTTTTCGGTATGTCAAACACAAGTTCAAACGGTTCAAGCTTTTTGTTTATGGGCAAGCTATCTAAATTATTTGTGTATTGGCAAATTAAATTAAGATAAACCATACCGTCTGATACTATTCTTGATTCCTCCGAAACATATTTAAAATCTATCGGCACAATTTTTTTAAGTTCAATGCTTTCGGGATATTTTATGTTGCAAAGCAAATATTGTGCATCTTTATCTGTTGCAAAATAAACCTTTTTCACAACATCTGTATTTCCCACAACCGTTGAACTCTCACCGTTTATTTTGATTTTATTCAAAAGCTCATGAGGGAAATAAGGATAAACAGTTATATTCTTTAAGAAATCATAATTTTTAAGGCTTTTACCGTCTTTGTCAGTTACCTTTGTGCCTTTTCCGCCCTTTTCAGTGTAATATCCGTCAAAAAGATACTCATTTTCAGGTGTTTGTGTTTCAAGCTCATAAGGGTCGTTGTAAACCACATCAACCGTATCTTCAAGTCCCTCTGCCGTAATGGTGTAGGTTTTATACTTGTAAACCGCTTTAAATTCAATGTTATCGGTTAGTTCTGTTCCTGTTGTGTATCCGTCCCAATAATCAAATGTGTACGGGTCTTTGTCCGCAGGTGTTTCGGGTGGTGTGATAACTGTTCCGTAATCTACTGTCGCCTCTTTTAAAACCGTGTTGTCGTTATCAAGGAATTTATAGGTATATTTGTTAATTGTAGCATCATATTTTGCGCTAAATACCATTTCCTTGTTTGTCTGGGTTATCCCCTTATAAAATCCGTCCCAGCCAATAAAGGTGTAGGTGTATTTTTGTGTTCTTTCCTTTGTTGGGTCTTGCGGTGGAGTTATTACCGCACCATAGTCAATAAGCCCCTCTTGAAGCACAGTTCCGTCATCGTCAACAAATTTTGCATTGTACTGATTGGGAATGTATTTTAAATACAATGTCAGATTTTCCGTTATTGGT
>CAYPIJ010000041.1:0-13214 GCA_964410755.1 uncultured Oscillospiraceae bacterium
AAAGTGTGGCTTTTTGGTGTAAGTATTCTTTTACAAAAAGCGAATTGCCGAATCTCTCAGGCAAAAGGACAGAGCGGACGATAATTTTTTAGCATTTATTTTTTCGTCTGCGATTTATATTTTCTTTGGAGTTACTGATTTTTATTAGTAATTTTTTTTATTTTTAGGAGGAAAGAAAAATGCTTGAAAACATTCAAAAAATTCAGGACGCACTTTTACCGATAGTGCAAAAAACAAACGGTTACTTAGCGGATTATATCCTTATAATTCTCTTAATCGGCACAGGACTTTGGTTCACTTTTAACACAAAATTCATTCAGGTTCGTTGCTTCAAAGAAGGCATGAAAAAGGTTTTCGGAAACGTTAAGCTTTTCGGAAACAAAAACGAAAGCGGACTTTCGTCTTTCCAAGCGCTTGCAACCGCAATCGCCGCTCAGGTTGGTACAGGTAACATAGTAGGTGCTTCCGGTGCTATTCTTATTGGTGGTCCCGGTGCAATATTCTGGATGTGGATAATTGCATTTTTGGGTATGGCTACCATTTATGCCGAAGCTGTTTTGGCTCAAAAAACAAGAGTTAAAACTCCCGACGGAGAAATTCACGGTGGACCTGTTTATTACATAAAAAAGGCATTCCCCAACGGTTTCGGTACATTTTTGGCTGTATTCTTCTCAATTGCAATCACTCTTGCACTTGGATTTATGGGTTCAATGGTTCAGTCCAACTCAATTGCTGAATCTTGCAATTCCGCATTCGGTATTCCCGGTTGGCTTGTAGGTGCAATATTGGCTGTTATTTGTGCCGTTATCTTTATCGGCGGTATCCAAAGAATTGCTTCCGTTGCGGAAAAAATCGTTCCCGTAATGGCAATCCTTTTCTTGCTTGGTGGTTTCCTCGTGCTTGTTTGCAATTTGGGCGGACTTGTTGAGGCAATCAAAATGATTTTTGTTTACGCATTTACACCTAACGCTTTAATCGGTGGTGGTATCGGTTACGCAATCAAAACAGCTGTTTCTCAGGGTGCAAAAAGAGGCTTGTTCTCAAACGAAGCAGGTATGGGTTCAACTCCACACGCTCACGCAATGGCAAACGTAAAAAAACCTCACGACCAGGGTTGCGTTGCTATGGTAGGTGTATTTATCGATACATTTGTTGTTCTCACAATTACAGCACTTGTTGTTATAACAATGCTTTACACAGGCACCGGTCCTTTGGCAGGTGCAAACGGAAGCAACTATGCACAGCTTCTTGCAAATTCCGATATTACAAAAGCTACTGCAATGCAGACGGCTTGTTCACTCGGATTCCCCGGTGTATTGAGCAATTTGGGTAGCGGATTTGTTGCTATTTGCCTTTTGTTCTTCGCTTTCACAACTATCATAAGCTGGAACTTCTTCGGTAAAATCAACGTTATGTACCTTTTCAAAAACAGCAAGGTTGCATCGGTTATTTATTCCGTAATTGCCGTTTTGTTCATTTTCCTTGGTTCACTTTTGTCAAACGACCTTGTTTGGGAGCTTACAGACTTTTTCAACTATCTTATGGTTATCCCCAACGTTCTCGCTCTTATCGCTTTAACAAAAATCGTTAAAGCTTGCGCACTTGGCAAAAAAGAAAAAGCAGAAGAAAAAACAAACGCATAAAATACAGTTAATTATAAAAATATGAGGCTCACAAAATCGTGGGCCTCATACTTTTTTGGATATTTTTATATTATTTTAGGCGGAAAGCTTCAAAATAATTTTATCTGCAATCATAGCCAAAAACTCCGAATTTGTGGGCTTTCCCCTGGAGGAAAGAACGGTACAACCGAAAAGCTTTGCAATGTTGTCCGCATCACCTCTTGACCAAGCCACTTCAATTGCATGGCGTATGGCTCTTTCAACACGACTGGGCTTTGAATTGAAAGCCTTTGCCGTCATCGGGTACAATTCTTTTGTTACGCTGTGAAGCAAGCTTCTGTTTTCAATAACTCTCAAAACAGCATATCTCAAATATTCGTATCCTTTAATGTGAGCAGGCATTCCCAACTCATGGAAAATACTTGTTACAAGCTGTTCAAGCTGTGGGTCTTCCTTTGATTTTTCAATTGTTTTTATTGTGGGAGAAATGTTTTTGCAATCCAAAGTTATTTCGTCTTCAAAAACGTTTGCGGAAATTTTGTTTTCATAAATAAGTTTTATTTGGTCAAGAACGTCCTCGCAGTCAAAGGGCTTAACAAAAATGTAGTCACAGCCCAAGCTCCACAAAATTTTCTCAATTGTGATAATGTTTGAATCAACCATGGCAATTATTGCTCTTTTTTCGTCATTGTTGTCTTCGTTTTTCAAATTTTCCGTAAGCCATATTCCGTCTCCGTCGGACATAACAACATCTGTAAGTACAATATCGGGCTTAAATTCAAGGGCAATTTTCAAAGCCTCTTTACCGCTTTGTGCAACTCTGTATTCACCGAAATAATCATTATTTTCAACGCTTTTTACAAGCTCGTTCAATATCTCTCTATTATCGTCAACAATCAAAATCTTTTTCATCTCAATTCTCCTTTTTATGATATTATATTTTATTTTTGGCGATTTTTTCGGAACGCGCGTTTCCCGATAAAATCTGTTATTTTGTTTTCTGATAATATAATACCACAAATTTTGTAAAAAATCAAGAGTTTTTTGCCATTTTTTGGCAATTATTTATCGACATTTTTTGCAAAAATTGCCAAAAGCCCTATAAACAGGGCTTTTTCACACTTTCACTAAAGTTAAAAAAATAAAGAAATTTATAAACTTCCGCTTAAAATTATTCTTCTTACAAGATTATAGAAAGCTACGCCGAAAATTCCGCAAGAAATAATCTCACCAATGCCGACTGTCGCCATAAAATAAGGTACGGAGCCGGGAAAATTATAGACATAGGCAAGTACAAAGGGAACAATAAGAGTATTGGAAATTATGGGCGGAAGAACGCAAATATATTTGTTCTTTCTGAGATAATAAGTGCCGATTGCACCGATAAGGGTTGCAATACTTCCGAAAACCGTGTCTAAAAGCAGACTGCCGGTAATGAAGTTGGATATAAAGCACCCAAGAAAAAGGCCCGGTATTGCATAAGGAGTAAAGCAAGGCATAATGCAAAGAGCTTCCGAAATCCTTACCTGAACCGGTCCGCTTGCAATGGGCTGAATGAGAAAAGTAATGAGTACATAAAGGGCGCAAGTCATAGCGCCCAATGCGATTGCTTTTGTTTTTTGTTCTTTCATTTTAAAAAATCTCCTTAGTTTTGTTTTAAGTGAGGATGGTTACGAACTCACTTTTTATTTTATAAATTTTTTACATAAGTGTAATGTAGCTTACAACGGTGCTTATTGCCATAACGGCAAAAACAAAAACGATAATTCCCGCTATAATTCTGTTTCTTTTTTCTCTTTTTTTCATTTTAAAAAATACCTCTTTTTTATAAGTAAGTAAATTTAATGATACACCAATTTCTTTGTAAAGTCAAGGCATTTCACAAAAAAATCTTTTCTTTTTCACTTTTTGTTGCCGTAAAATATGTAATCCCCTTTTTCAACGTTGTAAACTTCGTTATCGATTACAATTTCCGCAAAAACCGGTACCGATATTTCATAGCGAACAGTATTTTCGGAAACATATTCCCAATATGAGCGGATTGTCCCTTTTTTTGTTTCGATTTTTGCTTCCAAATATCCCATTCTTTTGTCGGGCTGTGGCTTTATGACAACTTTTTCAAAGCCCGGATATTCCTTTACCGTGTTAATTCCGCCTGCAACCTCGTAAACCCAGGAAGCAACAGAGCCGTAGGCATAGTGATTGTAGGAATTCATATCACTGCTCCAAACACTGCCGTCCTCTCTTATTCCGTCCCAATGCTCCCAAATTGTGGTTGCACCCATACGAACAGAGAAAAGCCAAGAGGGATATTCGGTTTGCAAAAGAAGTGAATATGCAACGTCTGTATATCCACCCTCGGAAAGAGCATATAAAAGATACGGCGTTCCCACAAAACCGGTTGTAAGCTTGTTTCCGTTTTCTTCAATCATTTTTGCAAGAGCTTTTGCTGTTTTTTCAATGTCATCGCACAAATTGAAATGAATAGCCAAAACGTGTTCCGTTTGTGTTTTGTATTCTTTGTATGTCTCTTTAAATTTCTTCACGATATTTTCATACAAAGTTTCGTATTTTTCCACGTTTTCTCCCAAAACCTTACCTGCCTCAACAACAATCGAGGTTGAATATGCGTAAAAAGCACTTGCAATAAAATCATCATCGGAAGAACCCTTGTAACTGCCTTCTTCAGCGTCCATACCGAGCCAATCGCCGAAATGTTGACTGCCCGTCCACAAAAATTCGTTCTTTGTAACGGCTGTTATGTAGTCAATCCATTTTTTCATACTTTCAAGTTGGTTTTCCAAAACGGTTTTATCACCATAAGTAAGGTAAATTTGCCAGGGACAAATAACGCTTGCATCGCCCCATGCGGCAGACGTCTTTTCAATAACGTCATATTTGTTGTTTGGAACAACGTAAGGAATAAGTCCGTTTTCAAACTGCTCGGATTTTAAGTCTTTGAGCCATTTTTCAAAAAATTTCTTAACGTCATAGTTATAACTTGCCGTTTTCACAAAAACCTGTGCATCACCCGTCCAACCGAGACGTTCATCACGCTGTGGGCAATCTGTGGGAATGTCGAGAAAATTACCTTTTTGACCCCAAATAATATTGGAAAAAAGCTTGTTCAAAAGAGTATTTCCACATCTTAAATAACCTGTTCTTTTTAAGTCAGAATGAACTACAATTGCTGTGAAATTGTCTTTTTTTACCTCATTTGGATAGCTGTCTATACGGATATATCTAAATCCGAAAAAGTTGTGTGTGGGCTTGTAAATTTGCTTTCCATCGCAACAAATATACTCGGAAAGCGCCTTTGCACTACGATAATTTTCCGTGTAAAAATTTCCGTCTTTGTCAAGAATTTCAGCATGAGAAATTTTCACCGTATTTCCTTTTTTTCCGTCAACAAAAAATTCAACGTAGCCTGTCATATTTTGCCCAAAATCCAAAACCGTTTCGCCTTTCGGGGTTATTATGATTTCAACGGGCTTAATTCTTTCTTGCTCGCAAACAATTTCACCCTCTTGAAAAATAAGGTTACTTTTGGGAAGATTTTTTATTTCAACATCGCCGTATTCCACAATTTTTGAAGCATCGTATTCGCAACCGTTATAAATATCGCTTTTCAAAAGCTTGGATTTGCCCGCAACCCAGCTTTCATCAGTTGGAATAAGGATTTCTTCACCGTTTTCATATATTATTTGAATTAACGCAATAAGGGAAAGGGAATCTCTTGTTTTATATTTTTCGTTGAACCAATCCGCATGCATAAAACGGTGCCAGCCTGTTGCCACAACAACCTGTAAGGTATTGTTTTCTTCTGTCATATCGGTTATATCGTATTTTTGATATTGGTGTCTTTTTTCGTAATTAGTCCAGCCGGGTGCAAGAACAAAATTCCCCACTCTTTCACCGTTTAACAAAGCTTCGTAAACACCGCCTGCGGTAATGTAAAGGAAAGCTGATTTTATTTTTCCTTTTACACTAAATTCCTTTTTATATTCGGGGCAATCGTTCACATCAAAATTTTTCGGATAAATCCATTCCGCCTGTTTTATCATTTTAAATATTTCTCCTTATATTTTCTGCTATTTGTGTATTTTTTCATTTTTCAATGTTTATTGTACAACATATTTTTTTGTTTGTCAATACTTTAAAAAAGTTTTTTCTTGACTTGTCCTGTTATTTCGACCACCCCCCTTAGGGGTGCGTGGAGAAATCCCACGTGTTTAACCAATATGTTCGCACAATCAAAAAAATAACTTTTTGTTTCAATCGGACGGATAATATCCGCCCCTACGTGGGTTGTACATACATATTTGCTAAACATAAAGGCTTCCCCTTGAGGGGAAGCTGGCACGCAGTGACTGATGAGGTGTAGCCACGTTAGTGGCGTTAGAAGTAAATAAAGATATTTTTAGTTAGTTTATGTATCAATAACGGTTGCTTTCAGCAACCTACACCACACCTTGCTCACGTTGTTCGCTTTCCTCTCCTCAAGGAGAGGACTTTTTTGTTTGTACATACATCGTTACCAAACACAAAGAAAATCAGCCCTGCGGCGACTGAGCAGTCGCTTAGGAGGGGAGGTGGGTTGTTAGGGGCGACGGGGAAACTATGCGATAAAAGGTTCCCCACGCCCCTGACAAAAGAATTGCGTTAAGATATTCTTTATATCTCGGTAATAGGCAATGGTATAACGTTTCGGACGGACACATAGGTCCGCCCCTACGAGGATTGTGCAAACATCTCTATTGTACGAATGGGATTTCTCAGCTACACTCGGTATGACAACATAAACACAGGGGGGGAATAGGAAAAAGGCTGAAAAACGGGGAGTTTTTTCAGCCTTTTGTGTTTGGGTGAGGGATTATTCGCCCAAGAAGCTTGCGTCGTAGAACACAGTCCGATCGCTTGCATATATTCTGAAGTTTGTAACACCTGCAAGGTCGACGTCAAACTCGATTGGGTCTTCTGTTTTTTTCAAATGGTAAGACTTTATTTTATTTGCTGTTCCATCGTTTTCAACGCTGTAGAAAGTTACGGTTGCTTCACCTTGTTCTCCCACTTGTGTATAAGGCATTACCATTTTACCTTTAAAGCTTGAAAATTTATTATCCAATACATACGTAATGCTCTCACCCCATAATTTTATAGCACCATCGGTAATATTAATTTTCTCATTTTTTAAATCAAATTCGTATGGTTTATAATAACGAGAAGAACCGTTTATATTTTTTCTCATATCTTCAAGAGAATATGTTTTCATTGTCGGTTTTTTACCAACATAAACAGCTTTTTCGTTTTGATTCCAGTCTACATCTTTACCCATAAGGTTAGACATAGCACGCAAAGGAACGTAGGTTGTACCGTTATAGAGGATAGGCTCAACTTTATCGCCTTTGCTGTCTCTCAATGTTTTTTCGACGCCTTCCCAATATACTTTTATACCGCCCATAAAAACGTCTATTGTTTGAGCCATAACGGTAATGGTGCTTGTGAGTACCAATGCAAGGCATACGCCCAATGTAAAGCTTTTGATGTTAAATTTTTTGTTGTTCATTTTATTTTTCTCCTTTAAAATTAAATATTTAATGTTTTTTTCTTATTTTTTAAAATATGTCTTCAACAGCGTTCAAAAATGTTTCAAATCCACCGCTTTGGAATGCGTTATACAATTGTTTGAAAACAGTTGGCAAAGTCATAGGAAATGTAATTCTGATTGCAATAACCGTAACAATTGCCATTAATATGCCTGCGATAAACATAACGTAGGGAATTTTGTCTTTTGAAACGGAGCTACCGCCGTGAATAACGGAAAGTGCTATGTAGTTTGACAAAGCTTTTCCCAAAACCGCAATAAAAATAGGCACAACAAAGGGAGGAATGAGGGAACTGAGAAGAGAGATGTCTTCAAGTGCTGCAAAAGTAATATTTACAGGCATAAAAAAGCTTATAATTACAGCCAAAACAAAAAACGGAGCTAAAGTTAAACTTTTAACGCCTGAAACGCAAAGCATATATGCATAATCCGTTTCACCTTTGAACAATTTTATTCCCAACATTAATGCAAGAGGTAAAATGCATTTAACCGCAAAAATCGTAATTGCAATAACGAAAAATGCCGTTGTAAGTGGGAATGATATTGATGTTATTAATACATTTGTTTGCGCTTGCTCATAAATGCTTGATTCCATCATACTGTTACGTGTCATAAAAACATTTTTTATAAAATCGTTGTATTTACCTAAAATACTTACAACAAAAAGAGCAAGCAAACACGCATATACACCAATGATTATAAGTGAGTTTCTGATGTTTCTTTGTTGTACAAATTCAGTTCCGGCAGATACGGGATTTTTCACAAATTCACTGAAATTGTACCAAATTCCCTTTGCTTGTTTTTTTACTGTATCGCTTGCACCTCCGCAAGAGCAAGCTTCGCCATCTTCCAATTGCTTTCCGCAATATTTACAAAATTTAGCCATAATTTTTTCTCCTTTTTACTGTTTAATTATTTTGTTGTTTTAATTTTTTTTAATACATTGAGCAAATAAACCATTTACCGTTTTCGTTGATAAAATCCAAATGGTATATACCATAACTTTCCACTTGGTTTTCTATACCACCGAAAGAAAGGGTTATATTGAGGTCAGCTTCAACATAAACAGATATTTTTTTATAGTTGTAATCGTAATAAGAACTTATAACATCACAATGCATACTGTTTATGGTGTATACCGGTGGTGATTCCCCCGCTCCAAGATTTGAAGCACCTTCATCCAAATAGCTTTGAAATTCTTCTCTGTATTCGGGATAAACGTAGTCTAATAAATCGATTCGTGAATTGTCTGTACGTTTTTCGTAGTACTCTCTCATAAATTTGTCTGCAATCTGCTCAATTTCCGCAGTTGCATCTTCGGAAAGATAGAATTCGTCAAACTCAAGTTCTTTTGAAGTTTCTATGTAGTAATCTTCAATAATTTTCTCGTCACAAAGCGGCATGGTAATTTTTACACGATGTGCACCCTCGAAAACTGACGGAATTATATATTTTTTCAATCCTTTGTCAAGTTCTTCGTCTTCTGCAACGTATTTTTCGCTAACCTTTGTTTGATCGATGTAAACCGTTGCTTCTTCAGGTACAACCACAGAAAAATCTTTTGCCAAAAGTTCCTTAACGGAAACTTTGTAATCGTCGAAAAGCAAATATTTCTTTTCGTTTTGTTTTACCAAAGTAACATACAATTCTTCCGAATCGCTCGCACCTTTTTTGTGGTAGGAAACTTTGTAGGATTTCAAAAACGGGTCTTCGGAAAGCTCTTCCGTAATGGTATAATTGGCAAAATTCCAATTTTCCCCGTTATTTTTCATAACCTTTGCGAAATCGCTTTTTTGAGTAAATTCGTTATCTTCAAAATCCAAGCTGTTGAAAGCGTCGTTGTAATTTTTCGACAACATATTTTCAACATAATTTTCAACAACACGTTTTGGGTCGGCAAAATGCTTGCCCAAATTGTAGGCACCAACCAAAAGAACCGCCAAAACCAAAACTACAATCAAAATAATTTTGTTTTTAAGGCTCATCGGCTTTTTCTCAATCGTTACTGCTCTGTTTTCACCTCCTTCGCTGTTTAAATTTGGGGCGGTGAATTTTTCTTTTTTTGCAAATTCTTCCACAATAAGTTTGTTTCCGCAATTTTCGCAAAAAATTGCACCGTCTTCATTTTTTGTTCCGCATTTTTCGCAAAACATTTTCAGCCCTCCTTTTTTAAAGCTTATATTAATAAATTTTTTTTAAAATGGGGTATCTGCAACAAGCCACTTTCCGTCTTCATATTTCAAAGTATCGTAAACGCCTGCATCAAATTCTCTGTTATCGTCTGTAATTAAAGTTACGCTTCCCGTTACCTTTATTTTAGGTTCTTCAAAGCAAAATTCTTTATTCATTTGGCAATTTGAGTCCACCGCCCTATAAGTTGTTGGGTTAGGACCAGGGTCTTTTGCGCAATGTTCTTTAAACATTGTTGTGAAATAGTCCTTAAAATCTTTTGAAACATAAGGCAATGAAAGAGTAATATCGTTGGCTTCCATTCCATAGAAATTAGCTACCGTAAATTCCTTTACAACGTTGGTTATTTCGTTTATGCTTTCTTCAGCCAAAGTAAAATCGCAAACATAAAATTCACCGTCTTGTTCTATTTCAAAGCCCTCGTAATTTTTTTCTTCAAAGCCGGGAGTTTCGATTTTTATGTTACAAGCACCGGAAAAGATTTTCGGTATTTTATAAGTTTTCATTGTTTCATAGCCGTTTTTCTCGCTTGAAAGATACTCTTCGGGAATTTTCACGTCGTTTATGCAAACCATTGACTGTTTCGGAACGGAAACAGGGAAATCCATAACAACACAATTTTCCGACGAAACCTTGTAGTTATCGAAAAACAAATATTTTTTATTTTCTTGTTTAACCAATTTTACATACAAAGGTGGAATTTCCTCCGAATTTTTCCCCATAAAAGAAACTTTATAGGATTTTGTCAAAAAGTCGTCTACAGGCTCTTCAATTACCGCATAATTTGAATAAGTGCGTTCGATTTCTTTGTTTTTCATAATTTGAATGTAGTCGGATTTTTTTATAAAATCGCTTTCCTCAAGGTCAGACAAGTTAAAGGTTGTTTCATAATTTTTTGAAAGAACAGCCTCAACATATTTTTTTGCCAAATTTTCAGGGTTGGCGGAATGCTTTGCCACACCGTAAAAAACAGCAAAAAGTACCACGATTGCCAAAACGGCAAATAAAATATACTTTGTTTTTTTGTCTATTGTTTTTCCTTTTATTTCCCTATTTTCCGAGATTTTATTTTCATTTAACTTATTTCCGCAATTTTCGCAAAAAATTGCACCGTCTTCATTTTTTGTTCCACAATTTCTACAAAACATTTTTAATACCCCCTATTAATATCTATATCACAAACAAGCCAATTTCCGTTTTCGTATTTTACATGGAAATTAATTTTAGGAAAAAGAAGTTCCCCTGCTTCATAATCATCTATGAAAAAAGTTGAATCAAGAAAACCGTCCGTTTCAACAAATAAACTGCATTCCGGGAAAGAAACGTCTTGGCTGGTTATGTGGCAATCCATCTCAATTATTTTGTAAGTAAATCCGCTTCTGTAGTTTTCGTTAAAAAAAGTTGTAAATTCTGTTTTTTCCGATTCCGTAAGATATGGCAATACCTCTTGAACATTGTCGGTTGAAAATGCACTGAAAAACGCATTCATAAAATCCTTTGCAATTGTATTAATATTGCTGACAGTTTCAGGCGTGAGATAAAAGTTGGTTACATTTATTTCATTGTCTTTTCCGATGTAGTAATCTTCCAAAATTTTCTCCTCGCAGTTGGGGACTTGAACTTTTACTTGATATGTACCGGCAAAAATCGATGGAATTTTATAAGTTTTCATTTTGTCGGAAGAAGTATCTTCATTTGAAAGGTACTTTTCGGGAACTTCGATGTCATTGATGTAAACAACGCCGTCTTTTGGAACAGTTACGGAGTAATTGTTTACGGCAAAGCCATCGGCAGAAATTTTGTAATCGTCGAAAAGCAAGTATTTTTTATCTTGCTGTACAATCAAATCAACAAAAAGCTCCCTCGATTCGTTCATTCCCTTTTCAAAATATGAAATTTTGTAGGTTTTAACAAGTGGGTCTTCGGAAAGCTCTTCCGAAAGGGTGTAATTTGAAATTTTTAAATTATCTTCGCTGTCTTTCATAAGCTTTACAAAAGCCTCTTTTTTTGTAAATTCGTTTGGCTCAAAATCCATACTGTCGTAGATTGAGGCGTAGTCTTTTGAAATTATGCTTTCAACATATTTCTCAACCACAAGCTTTGGGTCGGCAAGATATTTGCACACGTTGTATGTGCCGATTAAAGCAACAGCCAAAACAAAAACTACAATCAAAATAATTTTGGTTTTAAGGCTCATCGGCTTTTTCTCAATCGTTACTGCTCTGTTTTCACCTCCTTCGCTGTTTAAATTTGGGGCGGTGAATTTTTCTTTTTTTGCAAATTCTTCCACAATAAGTTTGTTTCCGCAATTTTCGCAAAAAATTGCACCGTCTTCATTTTTTGTTCCGCATTTCTCACAAAACATAATCTTTCTCTCCTTTTATGAAGTTTTTGTGTCTTTTTAAATACATTATAACACAAATAATGCTATTAGTCAAGAAAAAAGTCTAATAATGTCTTAAAAAATCTAAACCGGTGGTTTATAATATACACTGAAAGGATTGATTTTTATGAAAATTCAATTTGATTATCCTGCTTTGGGAGCGAGAATTAGGAAAACTCGCAAAGAAAAAGGATTGACACAAGAGCAGTTGGCGGAAATGTGCGATTTATCCACGGCTCACATAGGACATATTGAAAGAGGGACAAGAGCGTTGTCCATTGAATCTCTTATCACGCTTTCCAACGTTTTGGACGTAAGCACGGACTATTTGCTTTTGGATATTGCAAATTCGGCAGACAAAAAAATGATTAATGTGATAAATTCGCTGGAAAATGCAAAAAAAGAAAAATACGACAGGCTTTACAACATAATAAAAATACTTGCTGAGCATATAGACGAATTGTAAGAAAAAAGGCATCGTGGCAAAATTCACACGATACCTTTTTGTTTTTTTACAAGTAAAAATCATGGTTACTTATGGTTAAAAAGTAGGTTCTGTTGTTTGAAATCCAAAAATTTGTTGCTTTTTTCGGATTGAGAAAATAAAGGCTTTCCCCTGCATAATTTTCCCCCTCAAAAGCACGTTTTGCAGCCGTTATGCAATCAACGGAATGGCTTTTCAAAATACTTCCGTTTATAACGGGTTCAAATTGGACGCCGTATTTTTTGTCGTAGACAACTTCATAGACACTGTTTGGAAAATCTTTACTTTCAACTCTGTTTAAAATCACGTTTCCTACAGCGATTTTTCCAATCATAGGCTCGCCTCCGCTTTCCGCACTTATAATTTTCGTCATCCAAAAAAGGTCGTCCTTGTTGTAGCTTTTTTTGTTTTTCACATTAAAGCTTTCAAGGCTTGTTAATTGTGCCAAATAGACATCATCATACCATTTCAGATTTCCGTTTAAAAGCTCGGAAATATTTCTTAATGAAACGAAAATTTTTCCGTTTTCAAAAACTATGTTTTTGTTTTCTTTGCCGTTTAGAACAACTTTTTTCAAATCGGGATAACATTCCAAAACGTTATCGTTGTTTTTTACGGTTGCAACTCTTTTTTCCTCGTTCCAATCAACAAAAATCCCCAAATTTTCCGCCATTTCACGCAATGGAATGTGAGTAAGGCTGTTTTTTATGAAAACCTTTTCGTCAAAATCCAAAATTTCACCGTTTACGGCAACATCGGTTTTCGGAGTATGACTTGCGTGGGAATAATTGGAAAAATTACCGAAAAAAACAGCGATTGCAAAAAGAAAAGCAAGTTTTTTTCTCTTTTTTTTCATTTTTTCCTCTCATTTCTAAAAAAATCCCTATACAAAATAATACCACAAAAACCCCGTAAAATCAAGGAAAAATA
>CAYPIJ010000042.1:0-10332 GCA_964410755.1 uncultured Oscillospiraceae bacterium
GCTATGACCTTTTGGGACTTATTTCTTATCTTACTGCAGGTGAGCCTGAAACAAGAGCTTGGACAATTAAAAAAGGTACAAAAGCTCCCGGTGCTGCGGGAAAAATCCATTCCGATTTTGAAAGAGGCTTTATCAGAGCAGAAGTTATTCACTATGACGATCTTATAGCTTGCGGTTCAATGGTTGCCGCAAAAGAAAAAGGCTTGGTAAGAAGCGAGGGAAAAGAATACGTTGTAAAAGACGGTGATATTATCCTTTTTAGATTTAATGTGTAATAGGAGAGAAAATATGAAAAAATTACATTTAATATCAAATGCACATCTTGATCCTGTTTGGCTTTGGCAATGGAAAGAGGGGGCGGCTGAAGCAATTTCTACTTTCAGAGTAGCTGTGGATTTCTGTGAGAAATATGACGGCTTTGTTTTCAATCACAATGAGGCTGTTTTGTATGAATGGGTTGAAGAATATGAACCCGAGCTTTTTGAAAGAATAAAAAAACTTATTAAAGAGGGCAAATGGTCTGTAATGGGCGGTTGGTATTTACAGCCCGATTGTACTATGCTTTCAGGTGAAAGCTTTTTGTCACAAATTGAGCTTGGCAGAAAGTATTTCAAAGAAAAATTCGGTGTTGTTCCCGAAACTGCTGTTAATTTCGACCCATTCGGTCATACAAAAGGGCTTGTTCAAATCCTTGAAAAAACAGGCTTTAATTCATATATATTTATGCGTCCCCAAAAATATCCGAAAGACTTTGTTTGGGAAGGTTTTGCAGATTCAAAGGTTATCGGTCACTGCATTTACGGCGGTTACAACACCTTAAAAGGAGAAGCATTAAACAAATTGAACGAATATTTGGAAAAAATGGGCGATAACGAAGAAATCGGACTTATGACTTGGGGAATAGGCAATCACGGTGGCGGTCCTTCAAAAATCGACCTTGAAAATTTGAATAATGCCATAAAAGAGCATAAAGACGTCGAGATTGTTCATTCAACACCGGAAAGCTATTTCAGTGAGATAGAAACAACCGATATTCCTCATATTGCAACGTCCTTAAAACATGTTATGATGGGCTGTTATACTTCAATGACAAGAATTAAAGCACAAAACAGACTTTTGGAAAATAAGCTTTTGACAGCTCAAAAAATGGCAACCTACGCCTCTTTAACAAGAAATATGCAATATCCAGAAAAGGACATCAGAGACATAAGAAAAAATCTTGCTTTTTGTCAATTCCACGATATTATGCCCGGCTCTTGTATTAAGCCTGCGGAGGAAGATGGATTGAGAACATTTTCCTATGGATTGGAAAAATGCGATAAAATTATCGCAAAAGCATTTTTCACACTTGCAAAAGGGCAAAAAAAAGCAAAAGAGGGGGAAATCCCCATTATGATTTTCAATCCTCATCCATATAAAATAAAGAAAACCTTTGAGGTTGGTTTTATGCTCCAAAATCAAAATTGGAACGAGGGAGAAACAACAATTGCAACTGTTTACGACCAAAACGGCAATAAGCTTTTGTGCCAAAATGAAAAAACCGAACCTACTTTTAACCTTGATTGGATTGAAAATGTTGTTTTTGAAGCAGAGCTTGAACCGTCTTGTATGAATCGTTTTGACTGTAAGCTTACAGTTATCAAAAAAGAAGAAAAAGAGGTTGAATACAGCGATAAAATTATTGTTGATAACGGAAAAATCAGATGTGTAATAGACAGAAAAACAGGCTTGATTGAAGAATATAGTGTAAACGGAATCCAAATAATCAAAAACAGCGGAGCAATTGAAGTTTACAAAGACAATGAAGATCCATGGGGAATGACTGTTGACGGATTTTACGATAAACTCGGAGAATTTAAGCTTTTAAACGAAGAAGAAACAGGCAGATTTTTGGGATATGACGAAAAAACAGACAACGTTATAATCACAGAGGAGGGAGAAGTTCGTACAAAAGTTGAAGCATTTTTCAAATTTGAAGATTCTTTTGCCACTGTTGAATATTACATCGATAAGCTTTCTCTTGACCTTGACATAAAAATCACCTTACTTTCCAACAATGCAAACAGATGTGTAAAATATCGTCTTGATACGGCAGTTGAAAACGGTAAATTTTTCGGACAAACCGCATTTTGTGCGGAAGAACTTGAAAATGACGGTACAGAGGTAACGTATCATAAATGGTGCGGTATCGAAAACGAAAACAACGCTTTGTATGTTATCAATAATTCAATGTATGCCGGTAGCTTTAAAAATTCAAGTATGTATCTTACACTTTTGCGTACACCTGTTTACAGTGCACACCCAATTGAACAAAGACAGATTGCACCCCACAACAGATATTTGAAGCATATTGACATGGGAGAAAGAACATTTTCATTCAAAATTACAGCATCTGCCGATTTTGAAAAGAAAGCACTTGTTTTCAACGAAGAACCTGTTGCAATTTCATATTTCCCACATGAGGAAGAAGCAAAAAATGTGCCTTGCGTAACAATTGAAAACGAGAATATTCAAATTTCACTTATAAAAAGAGAAGATGATAAAATTATTCTTCACCTTTTCAATTCTTCAAAAAATACCCAAAGCACAACTGTAAAAGGTATATTTTTTGAGGATTGCAACGTTACATTTAAAGGCTATGAACTTAAATTTATGGAAATAAAGGACAATAAACTTGTTGATACCGATATTATATAATAAAAAATTATGAGGTAAACGCTATGATATATTACGAAATAAAAATAGAATGTGATGCCGGAATGACGGAAGAAGTTGAAAATTTTCTTGTAATTAACGGAATTTATGACTATTTTGTTACCGACCCGAAAATTGAAGAAGACATTCTTACAAAAATGAATTGGCTTATAAAAGACGAGCGAGATGTTGGTAACGCATTTATTACAATTTGTGCCGAAAACTTTGAAAAAGGAAATGAAATTTATAATCTTGTAAATGATAATTTTAAAGCGACAATCCGTGAAGCTTGCGACGACGAATGGAAAGACAATTGGAAGCAGTTCGCAAGAACGGTAAGAATAGACGATTCTTTGGTAATTCAGCCTGCTTGGGTTGATTACGATAAAAAGGATAATGAACAGGTTATCGTTCTTGACAGCGGTGCCGCATTCGGAACTGGTACACACGAAACAACGCATATTTGTTCCGTTATGTTAAGAAAATACATTTCCGAAAATACAAAGGTTCTCGATATCGGAACGGGGAGCGGTATTCTTGCCATAATTTCCGCACTTTCGGGGGCAAAAGAAGTTGTTGCAACTGATATTGACGAGGTTGCTTGCGAAACGGCAAAAATCAACATTTCAAAAAACAATTGCGAAAAAATTGTTGATGTTCGTCGCGGAAATCTTTTGGAATGTGTAAATGAAGACGAAAAATTTGACCTTATCAGTGCCAATATTATAGTTGACGTTCTTTTGATTTTGTTTTCCGATGTTAAAAAGGTTATGAAAAAAGACGGTATTTTGATTATGTCGGGAATTTTGGAAGAAAGAGTAAATGAAATTCTTCAAAAAGCCGAGGAAGAAGGCTTTGAACTTTTTGAAAAGCAGTCTGAAAATGATTGGTGCGGTCTTTGTTTTAAAATTAAGTAAAGGATATTTTTGTAATGATTGAAAAAGAACATATAAATTTTGAATTTATAACTCGCTATGTGCGTGATTTGGTAAAGGACGATATAAAAGAGCTTTACGTTTTTGCACACGGGCGTGATATTCCCGTTGCAAAGCCCGAAACAACGAAGCTTCTTCATATATTGGCTACATTAAAAAAGCCCGAAAATATTTTGGAGCTTGGAACTGGTATTGGTTGCAGTGCTATAATTTTGTCAAAATCAAGCGAAAATGCCAATGTTTTGACTGTGGAAAAAAATGAAGATAATTACAAAGATGCATTGAAGCTTATTGAAGAAAATAATTTATCAAACCGTATAAAGGTTGTAAATGACGATGGAATTAACGTTTTAAAAAAGCTTTGCGACGAAAAAAAGCAATATGATTTTATTTTTCTCGACAGTGCAAAAGCTCAATATATTGACTATTATCCATATCTTGTGAAGCTTTTGAAAAAAGGTGCTATGCTTGTTACCGATAATGTTCTTTACGGTGGAATGGTGGCTAATGACGAGCTTGTGGAACACAGAAAAAGAACAATCGTAAAAAGGCTTAGAATGTACATAGACGCAATCAATAATGACGAAAGCTTGCAAACCGTTGTTGTCCCAATAGGTGATGGAGTTGCAATAAGCTTAAAAATAAATTAAGAGGTAAAAATTATGCATAAATACGAATTACTTTCTCCGGCAGGTGACCTTGAAAAGCTTGAAACCTGCGGAATATACGGTGCAGATGCTGCATATATCGGTCTTAACGGTCTTTCCTTAAGAGCACCGCAACAAAATTTTTTCGGAGAAAATTTGAAAAAAGCCGTTGAAATAAAAAACAAATACAATATGAAGCTTTACGGAGCGTGTAATCTTTTTATGCGTGACAAAGATTTTCCTATTTTGGAAAAAAGCATAAAAGAAGCTTATGAAATGGGAGTTGACGCTGTTATTGTTTCCGATTTGGGGGCAATTTGCCAAATAAAAAAATGGTGTCCCGATATGGAAGTTCACGTTTCAACACAAGCCAATACTTTAAATTCATATTCTTGTAACACGTATTACAATATGGGTGCAAAAAGAATTGTTTTGGCACGAGAATTATCCATTTCGGAAATTGCCGATTTAAGAGCGAAAATCAGCAAGGATTTGGAGCTTGAAGCTTTTTGTCACGGTGCAATGTGTATTTCATATTCCGGAAGATGCTTGCTTTCATCTTATATGACAGGCAGAGATTCCAACAGAGGTGAATGTGCACAGCCTTGCAGATGGAAATACAAGCTTTACGAAGAAAAACGTCCCGAATATCCTTTTGAAATAGGTGGCGATTGTAACGGTACCTATATTATGAACGCAAAAGATATGTGTATGATTGAGCATTTGGATAAAATGGCAAAGGCAGGAATTAATTCCTTTAAGATTGAGGGAAGAATGAAAACCGCTTATTATGTTGCCGTTGCGACAAACGCTTACAGAAAAGCGATGGACGTTTTGGAAAACGACATTGAAAATTACAAAGTTCCCGAAAATGCACTTTGCGAGCTTGATAAGGCAAGCCACAGAGAATTTTATACAGGTTTTTATTTTGGTAATCCTTACGAAAACGGTCAGCTTGTGCATACTTCCGATTATGTAAGAAAGTATATTTTAATAGGTGTTGTAAAAGGGTACGACAAGGAAAATAAACGACTTATAATTGAACAAAGAAATAAATTTTATTCCGAAGAGGAAATCGACATTCTTTCAACGACAGGCGAAAGTATTATTACAAACGCTTTCGATTTGAGAAACGATAAAAACGAAAAAATCGAATCTGCACCTCACGCACAGCAAACTGTAAGCATAAAATGCGATTTTGAAATTCCTGTTGGTTCAATGCTTAGAAAAAAACGTGATCCCCTTACGGATAAATCACCTGTTTAAATTGTAAAATTTTACGGAACAAGAAAAAACTTGTTCCGTATTTTTTTTATCTTTCAATCATTGCAATAACTTGAGTTATAAATTTGCTTTTGTCTTTATGTTGCGGAGGACCTTCAATATAAAGGTTACGAAATGTCCCTGAAAGCTTAATATTGTTGTTATTTGCATAATCGATTAATTTTTCTCGTGTTTTAGGAATATCTTCGTAAGCACCATGGTGGAAAAATGAAATGGCGTTAAGTGAGGGAAGATTTTCAACATATTCACCGTGACTTCCTTTTGGTACAGCAACACAATAACTTATTTCATGTGGTTTTTTTAAAGAATATTCAATAAAATACATACGTCTTGAAATATCAGTTCCATATTTTCTTATTGCTTCAAGGGCTGTATCTCTTAAAATGTTTGTTTTATCTGCAACTGTAATTGTATTGTATTTTCTGCAATAGATAGTTTGTGGTTCAATGGTTATTTTTTTTACGGAATCGTTTTCGTTGCCTATTCTTTCTTTTAATTTTTCAATAGTAATATTGAGCTTATCTCTCATATTTTCAAGTCTGCTTATAACGGAATTTAAATCGGAATTGTTGTTAAAATATTCTCTGATTTCGTCAAGGGATAGCCCCAAATCTTGAAAAACACGGATAGTACGAATAGAGTAAAGGTGTCGATTGTATAATATCGGTTTCCCGACTCTCCGTCTTTTTTGTCCGGTTTAATTAAACCTTTTGTTTCATAGTTTAAAATTATTTTTCTTGTAATTCCTACAGCTTTGGCAATTCCACCTATAGAAAACAATTTTTTTTGTTTGTTATTCATAAATTTTACCTCAAAAGCAATTTTTTTGTCGAAAACACTTGCATCGACCATTGATGTACGGTGTATAATAATTGTATCATATATGGTGAAAAATGTCAATAGGTGTTTTATATTAAGAATAAATTTTAATTATTGCACTTTTTTAAAACGAAAAAAATTTCAATTCATAAAAAATTACAAAGGAGGAAAAAACAATGGTAATTTTAGTTTTAGTTGTAGCGGTTATTGTTTTGTGGTTCATTTCAACACAAAGAAAGCTTGTGGCAATGGATGAAAACATTAATAACGCAATGAGTCAAATAGGAGTACAACTTTCTTCAAGGTGGGACGCTTTGACAGCACTTTTGGATCTTACAAAAGGCTATGCGGAGCATGAATATAAAACTATTTCCGACACAATAAAAATGCGTACGTCCATAAGTTCAAAAAGTTCGGCTAAAGATATTGACGAACAAGAAAATATTTTGACCGAAGCTATGGGAAAAATTATGGCTGTTGCGGAAAGCTATCCCGAACTTAAAGCAAATGAAAATTACATAAAAACTATGGATAGCGTTAAGGAATATGAAGAGCTTGTCAGAAAATCTCGCCTTGTTTACAACGACAGTGTAACAAAACTCAATCGTTCAATTCGTATGTTCCCAACGTCTATTGTTGTGGGAATACTTAATGTTGTAAGCAGAGATTATCTTGAAGCAAATGATAAAAAAGCAGATATGCCTGTTATGAAATGAGGTATGGATATGAAGCTTTTTAAAAAAGCAACTTTTTTTACAGCTTTAATCTTATGTTTTTGCGGTTTTTCCGTTTTTGCAAAAAATAACGTTTCTGAAATTGATATTAATGTAATAATAAAAAATGACGGAAGTGCACGCATAGTTCAAAATTGGCACGGAAGTTTTAAAGAAGGAACAGAAAACTACATTCCAATATCAACAGAAGATATTTCCGTTTCGGATTTTTCGGTATCGGACGAAAAAGGGGAATATACCCTTTTAAACGAATGGGACATTGATGCTGATTTTTCAAAAAAAGCAAGAAAGTGCGGAATTAACGAAACAGACAACGGTGTTGAGCTTTGTTTTGGAATTTCGGAATACGGAGAAAATAATTACACAATTTCCTATGTGGTAGAGGATTTTATAAAGAGTTATACGGATTTTGACGGAACGAATTTTATGCTTATAAATCCCAATATGTCAACTTTTCCCACAGACGGAAGCATTACTGTTGCTTTGGAAAACAAAACGGAGCTAAACGAGAATAACAGCGGAATTTGGGCTTTTGGATATGAAGGATATATAGAGTTTCAAAATGGTGCTGTTGTGGCTCAAACTACTGATAATCTTAGCGGTGACAATTCGATGATTGTTATGCTAAGGTTAAATAAAGGGATTGTATTTCCAAAAACGAATGTTGGCTGTTCGTTTGATGTTGCGAAAGATGAAGCTTTTTTGGGCAGTGATTACGATTATGCGGACGAAGAAGTCGGGATTATCGGAACAATTATAGGATTTATAATTTTACTTATTATCCCTGCAATTATAATTTTGATTATTGTATTTTTGTTGAAACGTAAAAAAGAGATTAAAGAATTTTACAAAGAAACACAATATTTCCGTGACGTACCGAATGGTGGAAAAATTGAAGTTTCTCATTATCTTGCACAAAATTTTGATGTGTGTAAGGAAGAAAGCTTGATTATAGGAGCTCTTATGCTGTCTATGATAAATAAGGGAATCCTTGAACCGCAAATTGAAGAAAGCGTAGGCTTTTTTGGAAAAATTAAAGAGAATATTAATCTTAAAATCGTTAAAAAGCCGGATAATATTGCGGAATTAAACTTGTATAAGCTTCTTGTTGAAGCTGGCGGAAAGGACGGAATTTTACAGGAAAAAGAAATGGAAAGTTACTTTTACCAATATCCAAAAAAAATTAATTCTTTCGTTGATAACATTAAGGAAAACGGTGAAAAAGAATTTATTTCAATTGGTGGTTTTTCAAACGGTGTAGGCAACCGTATTAAGGATTTGAGCGAAAAGGGAAAAGAAGAACTTTCCGAAATTATGGGATTGAAAAAATATCTTGAAGAGTTTACTCTTATAGCCGAAAGGGGAATAGCGGAAACGATAATTTGGAAGGAATATTTAATTTACGCAACGCTTTTTGGAATTAGTGAACGTGTTATAAAACAGCTTGAAAAAGTTTATCCCGAAAAACTTCCCGAAATCGAAAGCTATAATCGAAATGTCGTAATAGCATCAGCATATTATCGCAGTATGTACGAGTCGTCTCAAAGAGCTATACAAGAACAAAGAGTTCAAGGCGGAGGTGGTGCTGCTTCATTAGGCGGAGGCGGAGGTTTCTCAGGCGGTGGCTCGGGCGGCGGTTCGAGATAATAAACTTAAAAAATAGTACTTCAAAAAGAAGAAGTAACGAAGCAGAAATCGAATATTAGTACACATTTGGTATGTATGTATAATAATATTAAAGTGAAGAGGGAATGAGCATATAAAAATGTTCATTCCTTTTTCATACTGTTTCGGTAATCTGTGTGGGAAAGCCCCGTCTTTGATTTGAAAAATAAAAAATAATGCAATCCGTCTGTTTTTTTAGGGAAATGGGACTATACATTTTTTCGTTTTTGTGCTATAATGTGAATATAGTATTGATTTTTGAAAGGAAAAAAGTAATGAAAATTTTAAATTTCGGTTCTTGTAATATCGATTTTGTTTACAATTTGGATCATATTGTTTCAATTGGTGAAACAGAGGAAAGTAATGTTTTGGCTGAATTTCCGGGTGGAAAAGGCTTAAATCAGTCAATAGCACTTGCACGTGCCGGTGCTGATGTTTATCATGCCGGTTGCATAGGAAACGACGGAGAAATGCTTTACTTACTTATGAAAGAAAATAACATTGACGTGTCAAACGTGAAAAGAGTTGACGAAAGAAACGGTCACGCTATTATTCAGGTGAGCAAAAAAGGTGAAAATTCCATTTTTCTTTATCCCGGTTCAAATTATATGATAACAAAAGAATTTGTAAATTCTGTTTTGTCGGGATTTTCAAAGGGCGATATTATAGTTTTGCAAAATGAAATAAATATGGTTGATTATATTGTGAAAGAAGCTTACAAAAAAGAAATGACTATTGTTTTCAATCCGTCACCTTGCAATGAAAAAATTAAAGAAATAGATTTTTCTTGTATTGATTATTTGCTTTTTAATGAGGTTGAAGGTGAAATGCTTTCAAATGAAAATGAACCGAAAAAAATCATTTCCTATTTCAATGAAAATTATCCACATTTAAAAGGTGTGCTTACCTTGGGGAAAAGCGGTAGTGTATTTTTTGATAAAAAAACACAAATTTTTCAACCTGCTTTTGTAAGCGAAACCGTTGATACAACAGCGGCAGGTGACACATTCACGGGATATTTTATTGCAAATATTGAAAAAGGTGAGACGATTGAAAAATCGTTGAAAATAGCATCTTTGGCGGCTGCAATTTCCGTTTCGAAAAAAGGTGCTTCACCGTCCATTCCTTATTATGATGATGTTATTTCAAAAATCGATACAGTGACTGCATATAAAAAATCACCGCTTGACACGGAACAATACGGTATTATCAATAATTACATTGAAAAAAACTTGAAAAATTCAACTTTGAACGACCTTGCAAATTTGTTGGGATATTCCGTTTCACACACTCAGAATATTGTGAATAAATTGTATAACAAATCTTTTTCAAAGGTTGTTCAGGAAAAATGTTGTGTGGTTGCTTCTTTGTTGCTAAAAGAAACAGATATGCCTATAGGCGAAATAATAGAAAAAATCGGTTATGAAAATGAAAGCTTTTTCAGAAATCTTTTCAAAGAAAAATACGGAAAAAATATGCTTGAATACAGAAAATATATAAAAGGAGAAAGAAATTAATGACTATTGAAGAAAAAATGAAAAATTTGTCTGTTCC